>JALTMC010000743.1:2219-2996 GCA_027005175.1 Myxococcales bacterium | reverse complement strand
TCTGTAGGGGGAGAACGTCAATTTTTGAGTGTGACGTGTTCGTAGAGGTTTCGCTTTCTTATGACCAACATTCCAACGTTTTGCTTTACTTCCTTGCTCCATCCCACTACAAATCAAGTCTGCCACCATTATCGTTTTCATTGACAGGGCTTCGTCGTCCCGATATGTTGAGATTTTGTGGTTTCATCGCTTTGTTCTCTAGCCTGGACCATTCGTGTTGTTTGTCGCGAGAGCGAGCAAAGGTGAGATCCTTTGATGTTGTGAGCTGTCTTGTAGCTGTGCTGGAGTGTTGTTGTGGGATTTGAAGAAATAGTAGGCCAGGCGAGAGCCATTCGGGCTTTACAAGAAGCATTTCAGCGGGGTCGTATTCCCAACGGATACTTGTTTGCAGGTCCAGAAGGTGTGGGCAAGGCAACCACCGCAGACATCCTGGCACAGCTACTCAACTGCCAAGGGCCTCTACCTGGCCCCAACCCCTGTGGAGTGTGCATCTCTTGTCGAAAGATTATGCATAAAAACCACATGGATGTCTCGACACTTCTACCAGACAATGGCATCATCAAGATCAAGCAGATCCGAGAACTACAGCGCACACTGCGGTTCCCCCCACAAGAGGGGAAGATGCGGGTCTTGGTTCTCGACGGAGTGGATCAGATGAATCAAGAGGCAGCCAACGCTTTTCTCAAAATTCTGGAAGAGCCCCCCCCCGGCAACCTATTTGTACTGCTAACAAACAACCCAAATAAGGTGCTCCCCACCAACCTATCTCATTCTCAA
>JALTMC010000743.1:0-2209 GCA_027005175.1 Myxococcales bacterium | reverse complement strand
TGGAGCGTTGGCAGCAGGCCTCTCCGAAGGCAGTGTCTCGCGAGCCCTTGCTCTAGACTCCAAGCTGACCAATGAAGAGCGACGTTACTTCTTACAAAGTCTTGTGGGATTGCACCATCCACCCCAAAGCAGTGCTCTGGCCCTGGATTTGGCACAGCAACTCAAGGACAAAGGGGACTCCCTCCCCTTGTATTTTGATTTACTTCGAACTTGGTACCGAGACCTCCTGTTTCTCCAAGAGTTGCAGCAGGCCAAAGAACAGGTGATTCATCGAGACCTGCTCCCTGCACTAGAGCGGCACCAGACATTCCTCTCCACAGATCACATTTACCGTGCGATCCGTACCATAGAGAGTGCCACAACCGCCCTACAGCGCCGGGCAGCCCCGCTACTTACTCTGGAGAACATGTTCTTGACCCTACAATTTGAACATGCGTAAGATCCTATCGATAAGGCATAATCCTTGTCTCGTAAGGTCCTATCCATAAGGCATTATCCTTGTCTCTTGGGTACAATGTTCTTGACCCTACGATCTGAACATGCGTAAGATTGAAAGCAAGCTCTTTAAGAATACAAAGGGAATACAAAGCGTGAAACAGCATCATTTTAAGGATGCCGACAATAGATATGAGAGGTCTAATGAGCCAACAACAATTCGTTGAGGTTTCATTCCGTGAAGCAGGTGAGATATTCCTTTTTGACGCAAAGGACTTACAGTTATCTGCCAACGATCCAGTCATTGTTCAAACAGAACATGGCCCTGCTCTGGGCTCTGTCAAACGCATCAATGTGGTTGCTAGCGAAGCTCCTGCCAGCTTTGCGATCTACCAAGTGATGCGTATCGCCACACAAGATGACCTACGCCGAGCTGCCAGACACCAACAAAAAGAACGCGAGGCTTTTGAATACTGCCGTCAAAAAGTAAGAGAATACAATCTCCCAATGAAGTTGATTCGGGCTGAAAATTTCTTTAATGGTAGTAAGCTCTTGTTTTACTTTTCAGCCGAAGGGCGCGTCGACTTCCGCACCCTGGTGCGAGATCTCGCCCGCTACTTTCAAAAACGAATTGAAATGCGACAAATCGGAGTGCGAGACAGTGCAAAGCTCATTGGTGGAATTGGCTCTTGTGGACAAGAGCTATGCTGCAGCCGATTTTTACGACAGTTTCACCCTGTGTCAATTCGTATGGTAAAAGACCAAAACCTACCCCTGAACCAACAAAAAGTTTCCGGAGTATGTGGTCGCTTAATGTGTTGTTTGGCCTATGAACAAGGCCTGTACAAGGAAATGCGTAGGCGCCTACCCAAGGTGGGACAAGAGATAGAAACTCCCCAAGGTCAAGGGAAAGTCCGGGAAGTACAGCCACTTCAGGAAAAAGTACGTGTCATCTTCCTTCACAACAATCCGCCCACCGAAGAAGAATACTTGATTAAAGACCTTCCTGAGTATCGTGATATCCCTGTGCCTGACCCCACACCTGTTGAGTTTGACCAACAGAAACGAAACAAGCGCAAGCGTCGTCGTGGATTGGAGCCTTTGATGGAGCCACGTCGAGGTAGCCAGCCCCACGACAACCATGGCAGTGGGAGAAAGCCATCTCGCGAAAGACATGAATCATCCCGAAAACAGGACTCGTCCCGAAGAGAAAAGCGTGGCTCGGTGAAACCCCCACGTTCCGAACGAAAAAAGCAAGAAGAGATCGAGGCCCAAAGCAGCCTCCAAGAGGCTGCCCCCCAAACAAAGCCCGCCCAACCATCCCAAAGCTCTCCCTCTCCAACGGTAGCCCATCCAACAGAAGGTGCAACAACACCTTCCACCGCAGAGACAAAGAGTACCTCCGAAGGAAAGACCGTTCCAAACGCAGAAAAGACTGCGACACCCGATCTTGCACAAGAGAACACCCACGACCTCACACCCAAGACAAGACAAGGGGAGTCACCAACCCTCTCTGTAGAAACAACAGAGGAAAAGACTGCTCCTCCTGCCCTCACCACATCAAGAGAGGAAGACCAACACACCGAAGTTTCTGTCTCAAAGAAACGACAAGAGACAGAGGTCCACCAAGGAGAGACCTCTGAGACGAACCCAACAACCAACGAAAAACACTCACCCAAACGTCGAAGGCGCTCACGCCGTCGAGGTCGCCGACAAAACAACAACTCACAAAGCGACGGCTCACCAAAGAGTCCCCCACAAAACAACAACTTAC
>JALTMC010000742.1 GCA_027005175.1 Myxococcales bacterium | reverse complement strand
CTGATAACTGGCAACTGATAACTGGCAACTGATAACTGGCAACTGATAACTGGCAACTGATAACTGGCAACTGATAACTGGCAACTGATAACTGGCAACTGATAACTGATAACGGATAGCTGAGAACGAACATGAGCCTTTGGCAGAATTTTCTAGGTTGGAATATGCGTTGGTTGAATCCTTCCGGTGTGGGGCAATTTAAGCCGCTGCTACACCAGATCAATGCGTTGGAAGCAAGATTTCAAAAGCAATCCGATAAAGACTTAGCCGCCAACACGGAGAAGTTCCGAGAGCGTTTCGCACAAGGAGAGACGCTAGAGGATTTGTTGCCAGAAGCATTTGCTTTGGTTCGCGAAGTGTCGTGGCGACAGCTTAAGATGCGTCATTACGATGTCCAGATCCTGGGTGGTCTTGCACTGCATTACGGCAAAGTTGCGGAGATGAAGACAGGGGAGGGAAAAACCCTGGTAGCGACTCTTCCCACCTATCTCAATGCGCTCACTGGCGAGGGCGTACATGTGGTGACAGTCAATGACTATCTGGCCCAACGTGACGCCAAGTGGATGGGTAAGATCCATGAATTTCTGGGTCTCAGCGTCGGAGTTATTCTCGAAGACATGGGAAAAGATGAGGCAGAGGAGACTCAGCTTCGACAGGAGGCTTATCAGGCTGATATTACCTACGCAACCAACAGCGCATTGGTCTTTGATTACCTCCGAGACAATCTCGCCAATGACGTCAAGGAGCTTGTACAACGAGGTCAACCCTTCGCCATTGTCGACGAGGTTGACCTGTTATTGATCGATGAGGTCCGAACACCTCTGATTATCAGCGGTCCCTCCAAAGAGGACAGCGGTGCTTTTGCCAGGGTTGATAGGATCATTCGCAAGCTCCAAGAGAAAGAGCATTACAAGGTAGAATGGCGCACACGCACAGCCTCTCTCACAGAAGAAGGCTGGCAAGCCATTGAAAAAGGCCTGGCCTGTGGACCCCTCAACCACCCTGACAACTTGAAATTATTTCATGCTGTATACCAATCGGTGCTTGCTCATGGTGTGTATAAAAAGGATGTTGACTACATTGTCAAAGGTGGCGAAGTCCAGCTCATTGACGAGCATACAGGTCGAGCTTCCCCCGACAAACGATTCTCCGATGGCTTACATCAAGCCCTGGAAGCAAAGGAACGTTTGCGAGTAAAACCAGAGGATAAGACGTTTGCACGCACCAGCTACCAGAGCTATTTTCGCCAGTACCATAAACTGGCTGGCATGACTGGAACCGCAGCCACGGAAAAAGATGAGTTTCGCAAAACGTATGGCATGGGTGTCATCCCTATTCCCACACATCGACCGGGCATACGTCGAGATTTTGTGGACCTGGTATACCTCCATCGCAAGGACAAACACCACGCCATTGCGGGTATCATCGAGACCTTACAAAAGCAAGGCCGCCCGGTATTGGTTGGAACAGTCTCTGTCGAAGAATCAGAGCAATTGGCTCGACTGCTCAAAAAGCGTAAAATCCGATGCCATGTGCTCAATGCCAAGCATCACGCAAAAGAAGCCGACATCATCGCCCAGGCTGGTCGCTTTGAGGCGGTTACGATCTCAACCAATATGGCGGGTCGTGGAACCGACATCTTGCTCGGAGGCGATCCCGAGAAGTTGGCAATGCAACGTGTCAAAGGGGGAAGAAGAGCCAACAAAAAGGACTTTGAAAAGGCTCTTCAAGAAGCACAAAAAACCTGCGCCAACGAATACGAAGCGGTTGTAGCTGTGGGAGGTCTTCATGTCATTGGAACCTCTTTTCACGAGGCCGAACGGCTCGACAATCAGTTGCGAGGCCGCGCAGGTCGTCAGGGTGATCCAGGCTCATCACAGTTTATGTGCAGTCTTGATGACAACATCTTTCATCATTATGGGGAAGCCGAAATGGAAGCACTGCAGGATCAGTACAGTGCTATCCCTGAAGGTGAGGCAATTCCAGATAAGGCAGTCCTCCATCAACTTCACGCTTTGCGCAAAAAGGTCACCATGGATCACACATCCGAGCGCAATGAAACATTCAAATACGACCTTGTGATGGAAGAACAACGTCATCTGATCTACCAATGGCGACAAGAGCTTTTAGCGGCCAGTGAAGATCTCCAAAGGGCTCAGCAGCAAGCAGAAAAACTGCTCGAAGACACGGTACGGGACATCATTACCTTGGCCTTTGCAGTAGATCCCGACGAAGAGCAACAGCTTCATGTTGAAGATCACCTCGATACATTAGAAGACGCTCTCACCAACCTCTTTGCCGAAGAATTCGAACTCCCAGAGACCCTCCAACACGGCCTTGACCCTGTCACCAAGCTCATGCCACTGATCGTGCCTGTGGTGCAAGCCAAACGACAACATCGCCTGGAGCAATATGGTCAAGAGGCACTGCTCGCGGTGGAACGAAAGTTACTTCTGGAGACCATCGATCAACTTTGGATCGAACACCTGACAAACATTGAAGTTCTCGAAGATCAACTCCAGTTGATGGGCTATGCTGAAATGGACCCTTATATCCTGTTTCGCAAAGCCGTTGCCCCCATGTTCTCCCGGATGCTACAAGATATCCGTCGCCACACCATCTCTCTGTGGTTTGCCGTAGACCTACAACCAGCCGCCCCCACCTCCACAAGCTCCAATCCAAAAAGCCGCAGACGACACCAACGCAAATAACTCCAACACAAGCAACACCTACGGAAGCAACTTCAACACAAACAACACCTACGGAAGCAACACACCATAAAAAAACGAACTTTTCATAGCAAGATCAGTCTATTATAGATTTATCAAAAAACTTTCGAACTTGATCTATGCTCGGTCGTATAAGGAGAGGACAAGGGGAGTGTATCCAAAACGGATGCGATGACCTATTATCAGACTTCCTTGTTGAAATAATCATAATCTGTCATGTTGATCAGAAAGTTCAACTTTCGGTTTGCTGTCAAAAGAAAGGAGCCATCTATGCTTAACTTTACGATGCTTCGAACGGTCCCAAGCAGGAATTTGTAATCATGATTCCGTCAGCTCAGACCACGCTAACCCTGGCGTGTGTAGGTCCAGGCGACGAAGCGCCTGGAAATCCTGCCTCGTCTCAAACCCGCTCCTTGCAAAGAATTTTGCCCCTGAGCGGCCCTTGGCGCACCAACAACAAGCATTTTGAATGCCTTCGCGTCACTAGCTCTTTGACAAGCAAACAGATCGATGAACAGGAACAAGGATCTTCGGATCTCTTGAATTGTGGCCATGCCCTCAAGGCGTGGCACCGCTACAGACGATTTTGGAACCCTCCACATATATGGAGATTCCGCCGACTTTGATCCCCGGAATGCTCTCACAAAGCAATTGTATCAACGTCGGTCAATACAGCTACACATGCATGGCGACCCCTCAGGTGGGAGCGGTCGATGTGTAGCGCCTGATACCCTTCACAACCACCTCGGGTATCTTTGGGCCGGCTAATTTCTCGCCGTTTCAACATCATGCCGTCTATCAGATAGCACTTCCTTTCACCTCTCTACTCTTATCTGCTCACTGTGAATTACAAAGACATGCTGTCTTCGATTGTCATATCTGCTCTCTCAAGAGTCCGGCATCACCCTATCCTTCGCGATAGAAAAATGGACTCCCCACAGAGAGCCTCTTGCAAACAAACTTTGACAATACAATCACAGCCTTTGTCCCACAACGAACAACACGGATCTGAGGTGGAGTTTCAAACTATCGGCCCGGGAAGAGAAACGGAATAAGCTATCCTTTGCTCCTGAAATACGATCTTATTTGCAATGTCGAAACTTCTATCAAAAAACAATTCACCACACTGCAAAAAATAGGAAAGAAGCGATGCTTTTCAAAAGGAAGCATCGCTTTTTTTATCAAACTCATCGGAGGATCGATTCTCCAGTATCAGAGCCTACTCTTTTTCCATTTTAGCCTTCAAATCCAGCAACATTTCGTCAAGCTCCGCCTCATTGGGGCGATGGGAGCGAGGACTCGAAACAGGCTTGGGCGTATCAGACTCTGTGAATGGAATGGAATCCAATCGGGGAAAATTGCAACTCTCGACCGGAGAAGATTGTTCTTTTCCCCTGGTCCCTGCGGATACAGAAGTAGCTCGTTGCCTCTTGAGTTGTTTCTTTTTAAACGTTGTTGCCTCTGGCAAGCCGATCTGCTCCGATTCTTCTATTTCGGATGAAGGATCCTTTTCTTTAAGCAAACGACGGAACGTGGCCCACCAAGCTTGCAGACTATTTCCATCCTGTTCGCGCACTTCCTTTCCGGCCAACAAAGCACGATAGAAGCGGTATGTCATGCCAAACGGAAGAAGCATCCGCACCAACCCCTTAAACAGAGGTAGGTGAATGATCGTTTCACCAAACAAAAGCAGTGCACCGACCCCTACAAGTAAAAAGAGAAATAACTTCCAGCCAAAGAAAGCAAACAAACTCGTCCACAACAGGAGAGGCAAAAAAAGCGTCAACAACAACGCCGAAATGATGAGCTTCCACTGATCCAAGAGAGCCTCACTTTGCTAGGGGTTTCGAATCCTTAATTCCACAAACAGAATCTGGCAATGCACAAGACGTTTTGCAAAACACCCTTTGAATATGGCAAAACAACAACAGAATCAACCGTGACAAACAAAGAAACATCTCAATGATTTCTCCCTCCTACTGATAAAGAAAGATAGACTTTGTGAACGATATTAGGTTGTGGCAGTTACTGCAAGTTGAAAAAGATGAGACCTCCAAAAAAGAGCTGACGGCGTTGTTGCAACAAATGTCACAAAAACCAATGAAGCAGAGACTCCCTTATCTCAGCATGATAACACAGTTTTTAGAAGGCGAATCCCTACCCTCTGAAAGCGACTCACTACCCTCTGAAAGCGAATCACTACCTTCTGAAGGCGAATCCCTACCTTCTAAAGGCGACTCACTACCTTACGAAGGCGAATCACTATCGCTACCAACAGCAGCGTATCACATGTTGGCAGGAGCAACAGGCTATCCCGCCTGGAAGCTTTTATTGCGTGGACTACAAGATTCAGAGGGAGAGGTGAGTCGAGCTGCTTTCCAGGCTTTTTTTGCGTCGGCGAGCTATGAGCCGGAGCGATGGAATCATGTATTGTATCATCCCGATCCTGCGCTTCGAGCCCAAGCTTTGACACAAGCACCTATAACCTATCCCAAGCATCAGTTTCTCTATCTCTTAGGGGATTCCTCGCTGCGTCAACCGATCGTGGAGTTGCTTCAAGAGACCATCCTGCCTCCGGAGCAACTTTCACTGTTGCTCGATTTTGTGGAGTCGCGAACCATCAGCATCGCAAAAGCCATGCATTGGCTAGCATCGCTCCCTTGGGAGCAACAAGCGGACGGGTATACCGATGCCTTAGGAGAGGGTCGCCCACTCATCCCCTGGCCTGAAACCTCCGAAGAGCTGAGTCTATTAATCGAAGGGTTTCCCTTCCAGGCTCCGGATCCACTGGATCGTTTAAACTCCTGGTTATGGCAGGCTATGGATTCTCCACGTGAGTCGCTGCGTGCACAGAGTTTGCAGATATGGAGTCGGATACACCGCCGTTGGTGTCGGGGTTATCTCAGCAAAAATGTACTAAAACGATGGGCTCTCTCTCTCTCCTCTGTTGGATTTTGTCATTGGGATTGGCAGCCCGAGCCTCTCGCACTCTGTGCGCGTGCGATGCCTTGTATTTTGGCTCATCCAGAGATACCTGTTGAGATACGACGTGCCGCCGCCTATCAACTCACACCAACGAACGCTGATGCAGTCACAGAAAAACCACTCGCTTCTTTGTTATCGAGCGATCTGTGCATTCGCCAGGACGGTCATTTGGATCTTCGGGTGGTAGGTAGCTTGCTCAATCTTGTCACAACCCACCCCTATGAAGCCCTGCTCCGCGAAGTAACAGAAGATATCCTTCTCGAATCTCTCCGTGCCGATCCCTCCATCGCAGCAGACTTCCTTGTCACGCCACCACAATCTCGCAAAGAAAAACACTGGCACAACAACCTACTCACTCGACTACTCGAATCTTTGCTTGTTCCCGACCCCGATCTCATCGCGCAGTTAACACTGCGATTGCCAGTGGATCATCTACATTTTCTAAAGCACATCAAGCAGTGGAAGTGGGACTCTATTCAAGAGATACTTCACACTCTGTTTGATGCCACAATCCCCAATCCACACACAAAAAAAGACTCCTCCTGGCGCGACTCAAAAGAAAGAGAACACAGCCTCCAAGCTCACCGTACCACACGGGATTTGGGACATAGCGTCAACAACCACCGTCGCTACTCGGAGCCTAAGATCGATCGAATTGCCAAAGCACTGCTGGATGTGCTTCTCCCGCAGCAGTTGCTCCCCTTTCTACAAAGCCTGGCAACCTCTGTTCATCGCTCCCAAGCCCAAAGTCTGGACAGGAGTACAGAGTCTGGGCTTGAGGTTCAAAGTCCAAAGCCTGAAACCGGAGAGGACGGAGCATCCCCCACCACTCCAAACGAGTCTGGGGTTGAGGTGCAAAGTCCAAAGCCTGAAACCGGAACACCAATGTCGAAAGAAGGGCCAGGAGCTTCAGAGGTGGAGGCTTCCTCGGAACAATCTTTTGCTTTTGAAAGATTCAGTTCGTTGGCACTGGCTTGCCTGGATTGGATAGGTCGCCGTGTTGAGGTCAAAGAGTTGGCACAGACGATCGCCAATTTATCGGTGAAAGAGATTCTGGCAGTGCTACTACTGGAACAACATTGCCCAACTTTTCCATACGAGCAAGAGCAGGAGCTATTTCATCTTCTCCGTCAACACGAGGCTGATGAGATCAAGCGAGCGATTCCATACACTTCGGTATCGAAGCCTACCACTCCTACTTTTTTTCAACACCGACGTGGAGAACCTCAGCAACTGACAAAAACAGAAGCCCAGCATATCACCTTTTGCGACGAGAGTATGTTGGAACAAAGCCTGGAGATTTGTTTTCAAAAGACAGTGACGGGATTGTGTGATGCTCTGCAGGACAGAGCTGTCCACAATCCAAGCGTTGCAGCTTGTGCAGCATTGCTTGCCTGTGCTGATGAACCAGAGAAAATCGCAGCCACCTTTTCTATGTTCTCTCAAGAAGAGTCCGATTTTCTCTCCACTCTCGACTCGACAGTGGTTCGTTTGTACGAGGGAGTTGAGGATCTATCATTGTGGGGAACAGCCTGGCTTTATCGTTGGGATCGACAACACAACGTCTTTATCCAACACCTCTTGGCTCAACCCATGGGAGTCATGGAAAGCCTACAATGGACATTGCAGCTATCATCTCCTGTGTTGGTACATCAGTTTTGGAGAGCCACCCATCGTATCGTAAGTCGCTGGCGGTGGCATGACAAAGAGCAACTCCAAGAGACCTTTCCCGACGAGATCATCTCCTTTTTGGTCGATCTTTTGCTGCCTCCTCGTCACCGTACAGCATTCCACAAAGAGTCTTTGCTCTCTGAGCTTGGTAGTCCTCCATCTCACTGGGTCTCGATGCTCATCCCCGATACAATTCAAGAAGAAGCCGCGAGTATGCTCATCGTATTTCTAAAAACAAGTATGTACTCTCATGCTCTCTCTCTACAACGAGAATGGATGACTCCATTCCTGTTGCAACTGCGCCCCAATGTGCAATTCATCCTAAGAGACTGGTTGGGCAGTCAGGGTATGACCCTTCGAAAGAAACACCGTCAAGCCTCGCTAGAGGCTGTCAGCACTGCCTTGTTGCAAGAGATTCGTAAAAACTTTGTTCCCCGAACCCTCGCGGAGTACTGCCGTGACCGACGACGAATGGTGGTCGAAGAGGCAGCCAGTCAGCTCATCACGCTGGAAGAAGCAGGGGTAAGAGTTCTTTTGGACCTGGTCTTAGAAAAGCCCTCCCTTCCTCACTTACGCTGTCTCACAGAGACCATCTCTCTGTGGGAAGAGGAGTCGTGCCTTCAGACTCTACGCCATGTCATCACCCATGAAACAGAAGACCCCGAACGTCGCTTTCTGCTTGCTATCGCGATGTGTGAGAGAGGAGAAGCGGCATGGTGGGAAACCGTCCTTGAAGCTCTTCATCAGGAGGTACAAGAAGACTGGTTTCTTGCGGATGATTGGGTACAATTGCAACGTCTCCGGCCTTCCCAGCGAGAGCTTTCTCTCACACTGATTCGCTCACCCCTCTACGGTATTTACAGTCGCGCTCTTCTCCATTTGTTGGATCAAGAAGAGAGCTGGGATCACAAGCGACAACAGGCACTCATCGCCTTCCTACAGTGTGGAGATAGACGCCCTCTCTCGTATCGTCTGCGAGTCGCCAAACAACTTCACGAACACCGGTGCTGGGAAGGTTTGCCTTTGCTGTGCTCTGAGGTTCTCTGCCAACGCAGAAAACAAACACAACAAGAATCCAACTGGAATAGGTTGTGGGTCCATGTACCCGAAGCCCTGCTATTACACAATATCCAGTCTGCTCTGTTGGCTGGTGATCATCATATCTCCTGGCATCACTTGATGAAGTGCTTGGCCCATCCTGACGTCAACCCAAACGCCCGGCAGCACGCGCTGCTGAAGATCATACGCACCACCCACCACGCCTATGTTCAACAAGAAGCACTGCACTTGTTAGAGCATTCCACGCGACGAAAAACAGCCTTGCGCAAACTCGCTGAAACGATAGCCTGGGGAATGAAACGTGGACGCGAGTTGACAGGAAAGATCTTTCGTATCGAGATGATTGGGGGCGAACAGTTCGGGTATACCCGCCTCAACGAGTCACGTATTTTTGTAAACCCCTTGCCTCTTCTTCGTGAAGAACAACATGGAAAACAGATCCTACAAGGTCTGATTTTGCATGAGATCGGACATCATATCTACCACGCCGATCCCGAGTCACAGAACGTGTGGCAGCAAGCTCACAAGGAAAAGATGGGACAGCTACTCAACCTTGTCTCCGATGAACAGTTGGAACGTAGTTTAAGAGCCAAAGACCCCGTGTACGGAAATGACCTCAAACGTCTAGCTGCTTACGCCTTCCAACATAACGATCGCGATATGACATTCTCGGAGCTTCTTCACCTGCTGGGAGTTCAGGCATTCTCTGTCCTACATCAGACACCGCTGCGACCATCACGCCGACCACATAGTGTCATTCTGTCACTTGGAAAACTCTTCTTCGCTCTGGAAGCTTCTGGCTATAGTTTTCCGCGTTTTGTTCGGGCATTGCGTATGGGTCTTGGAAATCGTCACAACGATCCCAAGGTGGGCCAAGCCCTGCACTTATTTCGTCGAAACTTTCGCCACTCCAACATGAGGGAGATGCTACAGATCAGCTATCGTTTGCGAGAGATCTTTGGTGCAGAATGTAGCCTCCTTGACGCACTAAGCCAAGACACGATCTGGTCGAACATAAATACAGAAGAAGTTGTTGCCATCGGAGAGGGACTCACACAAGATGAGCTACAACGTGAAGTCGAACGTATCCTTCGCGGTCGCCCAAAACAAGAACAGAAAAGATCTGGCAATCCAGTTCGAAGCATCAACCTTACAGAAGAAGAGTCCTTTCCATTAATTCATACCATCGTACCCCTTGTACACAACCCAACCGGGCACAAGTCGTATCGTCAACAAGTGAAGCGTTGGAGCAGTAAGATGCGAGACTATCTACGACGAATGGGCCTGGGAACCCTCCCTCAACGTCGTCGGTTAAGTGGTTATCGACTCGATCGCCCCGCGCTCTCCCATGCCTTGCTGCGAAGAGATCCTCGGATCTTAATGTCACGCAAGACCATCCAAAAAGCGGACCTCTTTGTGGGTATTCTGGTTGACTGCTCGGGCTCCATGTCCATGAACAACAACCTGGAAAAGGCCAAGGTCTTTGCCACCATGCTTGCCGAAGCTACTGCTCCTTTGCGCGGCATCGACACCCGTTTTTTCGGATTTACAGACACAGAGATCTTTGACGCAGGTGACGCAAAACGCTGTGCAGTTCACGCTCTTGAAGTCGGTGGTGGAAACAACGACGCCGCCGCGTTATGGCACGCCTCTCAAATCGCACGGCGAAGTCCACGCCGTGCCAGACTCCTCATCATGATCAGCGACGGCTCCCCCACAGAGTGCTCCACAACAGCACTTCGAAAGCTCGTTCAACAGCTCACGGATCGCATGAAGATCTGTTGCGCCCAGGTCGCGGTCCGACCCATAGAAGAAGTCTGCTTTCCCCACTACATCGAACTCACAGAGTCGAATCTCGACCTCGCCATTCATCGATTTGGCTCCATCCTCGCTGGACTGGTCAAAAAAGCAATGGTCATGTAGAACTCGGAACCCAGAACTCGGAACTCGGAACTCGGAACCCAGAACATAAACCGGAGAGAGCTATGCCAGGCAAATGGAAAATAGAAGACCTTCATGTGGGGGCGACGATGGAGTCGACATTTTGGCCGAACCCTGTGAAACACTCGGGGTATCGTTTTCGGGCGACACATCTGGATGGGAAGCGGGCTCCAAAGGTGGTGTTGTGCGATGACACAAAGATCCGTCCAGGTGTGCCTTGCATGGTTAGAGTAACCTCCATCCAAAAACCTGACAGGCCCGACAGAGGAATCATTGAGGTCGAGTTTGTTCACTCACTGTCATTGAAGTTGGAGGGAGTTTATCTCGACCCAATCGTATCGCGCAAGTTACAGATCCTACTTGAGAGCGGGCTTAATATCTTGCTTGATGGTCCGCAGGGTTGCGGTAAAACAGTGCTCGCTCGTGCGATCGCAGAGTCACTTGGGATGAGGTTTGTTTTCTTTAACTGCAGCGCAGTGATCGAGGCCACTGACTTCCTCGCGACCATTCAGGTTCGCGCCTCAGAGACAGGCCAGCCGATCACAGACTTTGTGAAAACAGACTTCCTCCAAGCCTTGGAGGAGGCCAACGACGATGATAGTTTGAAACCCTATTTAATATTTCTTGATGAGTTTAATCGTTGCCAAGAGAGCGCGCGAAATGTTCTCATGCCAGCTCTCGACACAACCCGACAGATCTTCAATCCTGTAACCAATAGCTTTATCTCGATTCCAGACAATGTGCAGTTTATTGCCGCTGTCAATCGAGGAAATGAATTCTCTGGAACTTTCGGTATTGACGCCGCTCAGCTCGACCGATTTGCCCCCTTGCAGATGGATTACCTCCCTCCCAAAGAAGAAATAAAACTCCTCTCAAAACGACACCCTGAACTCGGCCACAAACTACTTCAACAGATCGTTCATATCGCCGACCGTATCCGAAACACTCCTGAACTTGGAACAGGCCTCTCTGTTCGCGCAACCGAAGAGGTTTGTGTCTACC
>JALTMC010000741.1 GCA_027005175.1 Myxococcales bacterium | reverse complement strand
CTGTAACCCCTCCCTGCGCCCTCCCTTATATTGCAATGATCGCGGTAGATGTGAAGCGACCATACTGCAAACCAAAGAAGGGGCTCCTTGCAACAAGTCCAACGACACAACACCACCTGTAAAAGTATGTGATAACCGGAAGAAAGAACCTCTACTTTGCGATCAAAAAACAGGCACGTGTAAACCATTTCAGATCGCAAAGGAAGGCGAGCCTTGTGACAGTGAAGGTGTCCATCTTACCAAGCCGACCTACTGTAAGTCAGGTCTTTTTTGCCTCAAGTTGTACCTACCTTATAGACTCGGTCGGTGCCACAAGATCTGTGATCCAGCCAAGAGCAACTCCTGTGCCCATGAAGCCAAGTTATCTTGTGTCAAGGTGTTCCCATCCGGTGAGGGCTTGTGCTTGGGCACCCAATGTCAAACCAATCAGGATTGTACCTTTCCAGGATATCTATGTGGGAAACTCAACACTCTCGGATTTAAGTGTGTTCCCCCCTATCCAATGGGAGATGCAGCTTATGGGGAACACTGTGGTGAGATGATCTGCAAAGCCGGTCTGTATTGTCTGGCCACCGATGAAAAGAGGACAAAAGGCTACTGCACCCCCAATTGCACCACAACATGTCCCAATATCCCTGGCCCCCGTGGCAAAAGCTACCCCGCCCTTTGCGTCGCTCTACCTTCCCAGATCCGAGGCTGTGTCATCAACTGCACACAGGGAGAGGCTTGCCCACCAACATTCACTTGCACTACAGCAGGAAAGGGAAAGGTCTGCCTGCCCAAGTAAACCAACCTACAAGCTCACACTGTGCAAGACGCTACCAAGATGAAACAAGCCGATCCTATCCAAGTCCCCAAGTAAACCAGCCGACAAGCTCACTCTCACCTTCACGATGTAGGACATCACCAAGATGAAAAAAGCCGGTCCTACCCAAGTAAACCAACCTACAAGCTCACTCTCACTCTTCGGGTAAGTCCGTGACTTCTCTGAGCATCGCTACACCGAATATGACAAACACTCACTCTCACTCTCAACCTTTGGGTAGGTTTATGACTCTTGTGAACCTATTTTCGAAACAAGAAGAGAGATGACTTGTCCCTGGAAGTCATCGGAGAAGTCTTTTGTTTCTTTGGGAGGGTGCGAGTTCCTTGCCACACCAACAAACTAACTCCAGCAATCGCCGCCACTCCTCCAACAGCGACCGAGATAGCAGCTCCTGTTCTCAGTTGGGAACCAAGCTCATAATCCCCATATATTGCCGCAGACTTCGAGATATTCGCCAGAACACCTGCCTGGTGATTGTACTGTTGTATTGCATCCTCCCCTGCAACAAACAATGCGACTCCCACACCAGCACCTGTCAAAGCAAGACCAAGACTACTCCACCCAAGAATTCGAGCCGTTCGCTGTGATGCAGGTTCAGGAGGGTCTGTTTTACGAACGATAATGGTTTTGGTAACAACCTTAGGCTTGAGAACAGGCAAACGTTGTAACACAACCTGCTGTTTCCATGTTTGCCCAGGAGCGAGATTCAATAGGGCCCGATACACCCGATACTTCGACAATATCACTCGAAGCTGATAGGAGCCTGAAGGAAGCCTTCGTTGAAAAGGAGTCACCCCTGTAAAGGAGCGACGTTTGACATCAACCAAAATCACCTTCGCCTGCCCAGGAACAGATTCGATCATGACCTTTGCCGGGAGAAGTCGCAAGGAAAAGGACCGCTTTACCGCTTGTGTCGGCTGAACGACAATCGTTGTTTTAACATCCTGATACTGTACAAGCTGAAGCACAAGTTGGTAGGAGTCGGGAGGAAGCAACATTTGAAACGGCGTAACTCCCTTATACGTCTGCCCCAAGCTATCTCGAAGAAGCAACCGAGCCTTTGAAGGCTTCGAACGAATCGTCACAGAGGCTTGCACCTTGGATAACAGAGAAACCATATGTTTCTTGGCCAACCGAGCGATCGTATCACTCGGTTTTCCCCGTAGGCACTCCAGATAATGAGCATAGGCTAAGGCCGCCCGGCCATCGTAGTGATACGTTCTTCCAATGATATACAAGAACCCCAAGCGACTCTTTTGCAAAGCCTGTCGTTGCTTGCTTGCTGGGCCTGTCTTTATCGACTGATTCAACAATGCAAGAGCCGCTTTAAACTTGAGCAGAGCCCGCTTGTATTGCCTATTTTTTGTGAGCTGCTTTCCTTGTTTATAGAGTCTTCGGATCTCCTGTTTGTAGGTCGTCACATCCTGTCCCCAAGCGACAGACCAGGCACACAACATCCCCATCAAAAAACAAAGGCTCAGTTTATATTGGATCTTCAATTTCAAAAGGCCCCTTGCTCGGTGCTTTTCGCAGTCTTGGTTTGGTTCTTTGCATTCTAGCAGCTCGACGTCGCAACTTCACATAGCGACGCTGTTCAAGCTCTTGTGACAATGTAACCCGAATCATCCTAGTGCGATAGCCTCTCGCCCGCAACGTGAGAAGATGACGCTCTCCCGGCTTTCCTTTCAAACGATAGGGGGTATCCCCCAAACGTTGCGATCCACGCCACACTGTCGCTGATGGCTTGCTATTTAATCGCAGCACAACGTGTTGCACTCGTGCTTCAGGAACAACTGTCACACGAAGTCTCTTTCGGACTCGAACTTCAGGAACAACTGTCACACGAAGTCTCTTTCGGACTCGAACTTCAGGAACAACCCGATTTCGCAAGAGCAATGGAGTTTGCCGTGTTGACAAACCTTTGCCCTGCAAAGAGTTGGAGTTTCTACTTTGTCTGGGTTGTTCGCGAAACCAGAAGCCCCAGAGCATCGCCCCAAGCAGCAAACTCAGAGCAATCACGCCAACAAGTTTGCGTGCGAGAGAACGCTTCTGCAGAACCTCCAACATCACAACATCTGTATCCGTTGGCTTCTTCTCAAGCTCTTGTTGTGGTCGAGAAGAGAGCGTTGTTTCGAACGGAATTTCATCAATCGATTGGGTTGAGAAACTTTCCAACCCGGAGTTAGGGTAGGCACGAGTAAAGTCAGCATCATCGGGTGTGAGTTGTTGTTGTATCGCCACAGCAGCTTCGACATGTTGACAAAAGGTAGCAGCATCAACGAAGCGTGCGGTTGAGTCTTTTGCCATGGCGCATTGAATCAGTTCCTCCATTTCGGGAGCCCAGTTGATCGGAGGGCGAGCCTCTCGAAGCGGAGGAGGCATCTCTTGGAGATGCTTGTACATCACAACTCGCAACGATCCTCGAAACGGTGGGACTCCCGTCAACATTTCATACAAGATCACTCCAATCGAATAAAGATCGGAGCGAGCGTTCGCATGCTTTGATTCACCACTCGCCTGCTCTGGCGACATATAAAGAGGGGAACCGATTGTGATACCTGTACGTGTCATAGAAGCTTCTTCTTCCAACGCGGCGATTCCAAAATCAAGAAGCTTCACAAGCCCTTCTGGATGCTCTGGGCTTTCCGCCAAAAAGATATTTGCAGGCTTAAGATCACGATGTACAATACCTTTGCGATGAATATGTTCTAGACCAGCACAGATCTGCTGAAAGATCCGAAGTATTTGGGATAGAGAGAGCAAGGTCTTCTTTGCAAGCAACTCCTCCAGGGTTTGGCCCTTCAAGTGCTCCATCACTTGGTAGTAGCTACCATCATCCAACTGACCAAAATCAGAGACACGCACAATATTGGGATGATCAAGCTGTGCGATCGCCTGAGCTTCACGCTGAAATCGAACGATATGCTCTGATGCACTTTGCATCCGCAAATGCAGAACCTTGATCGCAAATGAAGTTCGCAGTGTTGTATGCTCCGCTCGATAGACCGCACCAAACCCACCCTCACCGATTTTTTCAACGATCGCAAGATGATTGATTTTCTTGCCAATCAGAGGGTCTTGTCGGAGCTGACGCTCCCCAAATCCTTGCGTTTCAGACATCGCGAATTCATTCCATCCACAAAGAAGGTATACAAACAGAAGTCACAAACAAACACCTTCCATACCTTAACCTGATTTTGGGCACGTGTCCAAAGAGTAGCGGGCTGCCTGTCCGAGAACTCCGATTGGAGCCAAGAAAGGCTCTCTCCGACAAACGGTATGAATATTCCGGAGCATTCATGGCTGATGATGGTGGGCAAACTCAGGGCGTGATCACAAACAAGAAACTCTCACTATATGCTTTGACTTTGGGAGCATACATCGCTGTTCCAAAAGTTGGCAACGTGCGGTATCGACCGGGCCTTTCGGCACGCATTCTGTAGCGTAAGCTGCGTTTGGTGTTGGCGGGAAGATTCCCGACAAAAAAAGCAACGTGATTGTCGCGAAACTCCCTATGATTGATCCATCTCTCCTTGGGTCGGCCACTTCGAACGTTAACAGGCTCAAGGCCCGCTGGCTTACGTTCCGTAAACAATAAACAAGCGAGTTCGGACGATTTTAAAATACCGATATCGGTAGAGTTGCCAAGTAGATGAACAGTTGCGCTGTCGGATACGAGACCAAAACTGTTTTTCAGCATGCAAAGTAGGCCGAGCACTTACTTTCGAGGCCAGTCCCTCTATCCCCAACAAAAATACAAGGAAGCAAAACACCAACAAAGAACGACTCGTAAAAAACATAACAACTCCTTACCGACAGGCTACTCAACAACAAAAAGAACATTAGCTTATGGAAGAAGTTATACGCAAAAAGTTCCAGAAAGATCTTCACATTCAAAGGAAAATGAGATAGGCCTTGTTGAAGGGAAAAAAGAGAGAGCCAGTCATTGGCCCTGTCCCATTCGTGATAGATCGGTGAAAGATCGTCTGCAGACATCAAAAGGACCTTTGGTCCCTCACAGGAAAGGACACATTTCGATGAAAACAAAACATATCATCATTACTTTGTTGGCTGGAGTTGCGCTCGTAGCAACAGTGATGTTCCTACAAACCAAACCAAAGGCGACACCCCAAAAGCAAGCCAAAGCGGGCTCTGCCTCTGGTAAGAAAGCCAAAGTGGGCTCTGCCTCTGGTAAGCAAGCCAAGTCAAAGCCAACGACTCGAAAGACAGCCAAGCCAGGGTCTACCCCTGTGAAGTTGACAGCCTCAGGATTTCTAACACTAAAGTCTGCCAAAATGCTACTCAAGCAAGGAGCTTTCCTGGTGGATGTTCGTACACCTGGAGAATACAAAACAGGCTCCATCAAAAATGCCAAAAACATTCCTCTGCGAGATGTCACAAAACGCTTGGCTGAGTTTGGTGCCAAAGACAGGCGTATCATCGTATACTGTCGTTCGGGGTACCGCAGTGGCCTCGCACTCAAGAAGCTCCAAGCCTCGGGATATAAACATGTTTACAACCTCGGTGGCATCGGTCGCTGGAAGTAGGTCAACCTAAGAATTGACACAGATCAACTGCTTTACAACATCTGATCAACCCAAGTGAAATTTGTCTATATATGCTGAAGGAGGGCAAGGTCTTTTCTTCGATGACAAAAAAAGGGGTACACCATGCTTTCCATTAAAAAGATTCTGGTTCCAACAGATTTTTCTGAAGGCTCTCTTCATTCCATCCAGTATGCCGTGGAGTTTGCGGACAAATTTGATGCTCAGATCCTCCTGCTTCACGTTCTGGAGATCCCACCAGGGCTCACAACGGAGGCCGTGATCCATCCCAACCCCGACGAAAAGATGCTCACACTGCAAGAGTATCTGGATCAGATCTCCAAGAAGAAGTTCGACCAGCTTCAGGATTACTTAAAAAGTCGAAATGTTGATGCGAGTTCTCATACAGCCACTGGCGTACCTCATGAAGCTATTGTCCAAGTAGCTCAAGAAAACGATGTGGATATGATCGTTATGGGAACACACGGTCGCACCGGCCTGAAACACTTCTTTATGGGCAGTACAGCAGAGCGTGTCATTCGCTATGCAACTTGCCCCGTCACCACAACACGAATTAGCAACGACGACAAAGTGACAGAAGAACAGCTCCTACTTCTTGTAGAATCAGAAGGCTGAGTCTGCTAACACTTCCCATAACATGGAGCGGTGAAAGCAGTCTGTCAAAGTACACCTAGCATCGTTCTTGATGTAGAACAGGCAGAGAGAGAGCCTGTTCTTGCTGCGCCTCGACAAAAGCGAGAGGTGTGGTCTATTTCTTTATCCCCCCATGCCAAAGGAGCATCATCATGTCCACTGCCCAAGAGTTAATGAATGAACACCCAATTGTGGTCTCCCCCGAGATGTCAGTACAAGCTCTGGCAGCCTTGTTACTGGAGCAACAGGCAGATGGTGCATGTGTTATCGAAGACGATAAACTCGTCGGTGTTGTGACCACCATGGATCTGGTGTTTCAAGAAAAAAATGTACACATTCCTACGTTTGTTGCTTTGATGGACGCTGTGATCCCACTTGAATCCAACAAACGAACTCGAGAAGATATTGAAAAGATCGCAGGAACCTGGGTCAGAGACATTATGAGTGACGATCCCATCACAGTAGGTCCAGATAGCACAGTATCAGATGCTGCCACTTTGATGGTCGAACGTCATTTGACAATGCTGCCTGTTGTCAAGGAAGGTCAGCTACTCGGTGTCATTACCAAACATGCGATCCTCAAGGCAGCCTTCAACCTCTCCTAACAGAAATCATTTTTCCACCCCTCCTGACAGAAATCATTTTTCCACCTCTCCTAACAGAAATCATTTGTAAACATTCTGTTGAACCTCGTATACTTCTGAAGCGTCTTCACTCCACTCTATCCCCACTTTGTTTGTACCGATTGAACCGAGGTTTCGTTATGTTTTCCAGGCTTATTGAACGCAAAACTCATATCCACTGTGACACAGTTCATGGGGCAATTGTTGGCCTACTCCAACAGACGCTTCTACAATCTCAGCCCACAGTCACACTGATGGGCCGGATGTCTGGTCCACACAAGCACAACCTTGCACAGCAAAGTGCCTCCCATAATTTTCGGGATGTGGTGAAGATCCTCACCGAGTCAGGCTGGCTCCCTTCCGGCAATAACAAAGAACAAGAGGTCTTTGAGCAATCTGTGACAGGGACAACGCCTCTGTCTATCCCTCACCCCGAACAAGCTCTACTCGATTGGAAGTCTCGCATTAATCTTTCCCAGGTAAGCCCGGTCGCTGCGATGCTTCGGGCCTTTATGATCTTACGTGTGCGCTACCAGCGGATCGGACCGCAGCTCCCTACGGTTCGAATCGAGGCACAGCACAACGCCCCATCGCAGCTTGATACACTGTATTTGCTCGGTGATGTTTTCTCCGAACGCTTCAATGTACGAGCAACTTTTCATACGGAGGGCACGACAGTCACATTAAAGTTGGTGGGAGCTGCTAGGCTTTCTGACAAGGGGCTCTCTTGGAGCCGGTCATTGTACTTATTAACTCGCGATGTCAGCGTCTTGTGCCAGCCGCTGCGCGAAGCTCTTGAATCGTCCCACCGACCTTTGGTTGTGCCTCGTATGTGGACCACAGATGATGAAGTGGTTCGTGTCCGCCTTCCCCACTCTCTACAACAAGGTGACCATGCCCTGGGCTGGTTGCCCTATCTTCAGCAGATCTTTGAAACGCCAGAGAGCAGTCCGATTGACCCAACAAAGATCGACGAAGTAGGGAGTCACTGGAGTGCCACTCTCGCGGCTCACCAAGGCCGCTCCCATCAGCCGGGAACCTCTGAATCAGGAAATGACACAGCCTATGTTCTGTGGAAACGCCCCGACATTCCCGATGAGTTTATCCATGTCCCATTCCGCGCACAAGCCCAAGCCAAGTGGTCTCATATCGAGGAGAGCAGCTCGCAAGAGAACACTGAGAAGCTGTTGATGTCGATGGAGCCATTGGGGGGAGCCAGCGAGATCGCAGCCAATGGATATTATTATCGCATGGGTCACAAAGGTCTGTTGATTGATGCAGGTGTGGACGCCAACCGCAATGGGTGGCTCGGCATCCCCGAACTCGAACGCATTGACCAACTTGATGTTATGATTCTCACTCACGCTCACCTTGACCATATGGGTGCCTTACCCATCGTACTGCATGCCTTCCCTAAATTACCTGTGTACTGCACACGAGCCACTCGCGACATCTTACTTCCCTTGCTGCACGACACGGTTAAGATCGGTGGTTTTCGTTTCCAAAAAACAGGAGAAGCCCCACTCATCAGCCGCGACATGGTCAACGCCCTTGACATCGAACGATTTCGTTGCATCGAACCAGGAGAGAGCTATGACATCCCAGAGATCCCTGGGCTGTGCATGAAAGTACACAACGCTGGCCATATCATGGGCTCGATCGCTGTCGAACTTCGACTCTCAGAGTGGCACCTCCTACACACAGGCGACTTTAGCACCTTCCCCCAACACTCTCTCAAAGCCTTTGATGCTTCCAAGATCAAAGCAACTCACGTCGTGATGGAGGGAACGTATAGTGGACGTCCACAATTCGATAGAGCAGAGCGACGACGCAACCTCAACGCATTTATCGAAGCTCTACACCAAGCTATCGATGAACACCGCTGTGTCCTGATCCCATCATTCTCTGTCGGTCGCTCCCAAGAGATGGTGTCTTTGATTGTCGAAGCTCTACAAAAAGATCCCACCACAGCAACAGTCCCTGTTTATACAGTGGGCATGATCAATCGCATCAATGCATTAAGTTGCGCTGTTCCAGAGTTCTTTCGAGAAGGCTATGTCGATCGTGTGAGGCAGGCCGAGGCACTCAAGGTCGATCTCAACCCGCGTTATACTCGTGAAGATCAGCGTGCAGAACGATACCGCGAGGCCTTTGCTCAGATCGCAGAACAGGGGCCTGCTGTGGTTGTCTCAAGCCACGGCATGATGGCAGAGGGTACTGGTTCCTTCAGTATATCCGCCGCCATTCTCAACCAAAATCCCCAGATCGACCGTATCTTTATGTGTGGCTATATGGACCCAAGAACACCCGGGTCTCGCCTCAAACGACGTGCTCAATACCCAGACAAGATCCCCTTTGGAGCCTCTCTATCCGTCTCGCGAAAAGCGGCAGACGCCTGTATCCAAGAGTTCTCCATTACCAGTCATGCGAGCTATGAAGAGTTAACAGACCTCGCCCTCTCTACCGCGAAGGAAACACTAACCCTCATTCACGGCGACGGTCATGCGCTGCGCTCTTTGGCAGAAACCTTACACAAAAAATTCTCATCACAGGGACGTAACGTCGAAATCAATGTACCCACCAACGGTGAACGAGTCTCTCTGGGAACAGCCTCGCTTCCGGATGTTTGGGATGTCTCGGCTTCTGATGCGAGCAGAGACATCGTCACTTCACAAGCTGGCAGTTCACTCTCGCATCGCAGAACACAGCTCCGAATTTTTCCTCTGGTTCGGTCATTTGGCAACGCATGGCTTGTCATTCCTGTGGGACAGGAGAGCACAGATCTTATCATTGAACACGATGTAGACTTTGCCAAAGTCCTCTACGCTGGAGCTTATCGAAACAACATGGAGACCTTCGAAGAGAGCTGGGTTTTGCATGATGCTTCGGACGAAGAAGACGCCATACACACCGCAGCATCCTCGGAGCAACGAACTCAGATCTTCACCTGGAGTGCCATCGACGAGATCGAGCTGCGTGTGGAAGTGTCCAGATCGTACGGTCAAATCGATGAAACAACATTCCATTTTTCTGTGGTTGCAGAGTTGCAGCCCCAACGATATGCTCTCGATGCTCACAACCCTGTTCTCTTGTTGAAAGTGGGTGGAACAGGAACACCACAATTGGATCGACTGGTTGAAGTGGACGAAAGATACAAACGAAAAAGAGAGTGGGCTTGGCAAGATGTAAGGTGGGACCCCGTTCGTCGAGAGCTACAAATCACATTACACAACCAGAACGAAATCGGTCGAATCGAGCGACTGCAAGTATGGCTGCGATGGTCCTCCGGCTACTTACAAAAAGGACCCGCCATCGGCCCCTTCTCTATGAACCCCCGTGTCATGCTCACGCCTCCACAGCAAGCGATCCAGGTGGGCCAAACAAGCAACCTCACTCTGTATAACTTCCCCGTTCCAGGGATGGTTCAGTTACAACATGGAGATGCATCCTTAGTCAAAGTGAAGGATCTTCAGCTCCGCCCCACCCACTCGGGTTCACAAGCACTCCATTGTCTCTATCGAGACCGCCACAACAACCTTGTTCGCTGGCCCATCGCCACGCTCTCTGTAGCTCCAGGTGCAAAAGTTCGCTGGCCCACAACAAAGCCGATCGGAAGCCTCTGTCAGATAGAGATACAAGCCGTCACCACCAAAGGAGTAAAAGGTCAACTCACCCTCACCCACGATGACAAAGAGAGCGCCACCTTCTCCACGTCTGATCTACCGTGGACATGGGAGGAATCGATATATACTGCAGGTCCACACAGCTTTCGATTGGAAGCACAAGATCACGACGGAATCAAACTTGTGCTCTGGACAGGCAACATCGAGATCCAACCCCATCCCATGTTTGACTGGGATACCTCCTGCTGCGTTACAACAACCAATGGAAAACTCCAAGCACAATTGGTTTGGGACAACACCAATATAGAGTTACAAACGGTCATCGCACAAGCCTCTCAACAACAAGGATTTCAATCCAATCACTGGCAAGAAAATACCCTGTCTTTTCAAGGAACCCCCAAAACCTTAGGTGTTCGGTATCTCAACATAAAGTACGACACCCTCTCTCTACAGATCCCTGTTGTGACGCTGCCATCCCTCCAACTTCTTCAAGAGGGAGGAGGCCCGATATCGGCACATCCAACACCTATAACACCAGGGGTAACGTTGCGCTTTGGTACCACAGACGGGCCTCTTCCCAATGCTTGGTTCCGTGTTGAAACAGGCGTCGTGATGCAAGAGGGGTTGGACCGACCACTCCTTCGAATGACAGCCGAACGCATCACTCCGTTCTTCGACGATTTATCCTGTTCTGTTCGTGAAGGTTCCGCCACCTTGCTTCTTTCAGGACATTACAAGCTCTCTTTGTGGGCAGGCCCACAGGAAATTCATGAAGAATATATCGAAATAAGCCCTGCCACAGAAGCACGCAAACGTCCATCGCGCCGACAGCGACGTCGCTCAACCCCCCAAACATTAGTGTGCTCTCACAAAGACACCTTCCTCACCTCCTTAAGCCACTCCATCACATCTCATAACATCCCACAACCCAAAGGAGCGAATACAAAGCAAACACCACAGCCTCATGCTATGTTTGCCCACAGACTAGAGGACGGCACTCTATCCTATGAGCTTCTCGTTGCCGACTCTTCCGCTTTATCCGAAGCCTTATGGGATCGTCTCTCCAAAGAACGCAAACAAGACAACCCTGTTGCTGTTCTTTATCCGGGACAGGCACTCCCCTCTGAAGGAATCG
>JALTMC010000740.1 GCA_027005175.1 Myxococcales bacterium | reverse complement strand
GCAACACCCCACAAACTTGCTAAAGTTACACCCAAGAAGCTTGCTAAAGTTACACCCCACAAACTTGCAACACCCCACAAACTTGCTAAAGTTACACCCCACAAACTTGCTAAAGTTACACCCAAGAAGCTTGCCAAAGCTACACCCAAGAAGCTTGCTAAAGTTACACCCAAGAAGCTTGCCAAAGCTACACCCAAGAAGCTTGCCAAAGTTACATCCAAGAAGCTTGCCAAAGCTACACCCAAGAAGCTTGCCAAAGCTACACCCAAGAAGCTTGCCAAAGCTACATCCAAGAAGCTTGCTAAAGTTACACCCCACAAACTTGCTAAAGTTACATTTAAGAAGCTATCCATGGTATTGCGTCCAGTCACGCACAAGCTTGAATCTCCGCCAGTACCAACGATGGAGAAGAAGCGAGCATCGGAGACTCCAGCAGATGCTCTGACCATCGGTGTGATCTATCCGATGTCAGGGCGTGGAGAAGTGATCGGTCAACTGATGCGTCGTGGCATTGATATGGTTCGAATGCGCTATCCAAAGCTACGTATTGTCTTCCAAGACTCCTCAAGCTCTCCAAGAGTCGCATCGAGAGCCGTGGAGAGATTGGTTCGGCGTCACAATGTGATTGCGATCTTTGGTCCCCCTCTTTCCAGATCAGCGACGGCTGCTGCCAAAAAAGCACAGCAGTTGGGTGTTCCCTTTGTCACAATCACGCCGAAATCGGGCCTGGTCAAAGTCGGGTCCTTTGTGTTCTGCAACAACATAACGATAGATCAAATGGGTCGTGCCGTTGCTCGGTACGCCTATAAAAAACTTCGTTTGCAACGGCTTGGAATTTTAGCTCCCTCCTCTGTGTATGGAAAGCTGCAAGCGCAGGCATTCGAGAGAGAAGCGAAACGATTGGGTGCTCGTATTACCCGCGTGAGACGATACAGATCCAGCCCCAAAGAGATGCAACGGTCCGTGATTTGGATGGTGGGAAAAAACTACGAAAACGGGGGAAGCCTCCGTATCTCTCGCAGGATGACCCGAGGGATGAAAGCCTACCAAAAACGTCGTCTCTATCGCAGCGTCAGAAAGCAGCTCAAGCCACTCCTCCCTTACGAAGGATTGTTTGTTCCAGATCGGGCCCTTAATGTGAGTCAGATCGCTGCACACCTGCACTATCTCAATGTGGAACTCAAGCGTATCCCGAACCGAAGGAGGCTGGCATCCTACCATTATTCACCACGTCGGTCTTTTCGAAAGGTCCAACTGCTAGGCAACAGCAGTTGGTACCACCGAGACCTGTTCCGAGCAGGCTCACGCATTGTCAATGGCGGAGTCTTTGCAGTGCGTTATATCTCCCAAAGCAGCCGCTGGATGGTCCGACATTTTAAACGAGAATACCGCCAACTCTACCGTCGCAACCCTGTCCACATCACAGCCTATGCTTACGATACCATGCGATTGTTGGCCCACATCGCAATCAAGAAGCGCACCACAAGCAGAACAGCCTTTCGCGATGCGCTCCTCAAGGTGCGTAACTTCCCCGGCCCCACCGGCCCCATGACCGTTCAAGAAGATGGCTCTGTTGTCGCTCCAATCCGCTTTCTCGTAGCCTATTATGGTCGCTTCAAATACTTGGGAAAGATCATTCCAAAAGTCAAAAACCCGGAACTCAATACTCGGAACTAAAAATGCCCCAACCACCCTCCAAATCTTTGTTACAAAAGATACCTCATTCCTGCGCTTTGATCGGCATGGTTCACCTTTTGCCACTTCCTGGAAGTCCCGGTTGGGACGGCAATATGACAAAGATCATTGAAACCGCCAGGTCCGATGCAGAGGCTTTGTTGAAGGGCGGCTGTGACGCGATCATTGTCGAAAACATGGGTGACATCCCCTATCTTCGTGGCCACGTTGGACCAGAAACTGTAGCCGCCATGACGCTTGCCACTGCCCAAGTCACAGCCCTGGGTATTCCTACAGGAATTCAGGTTCTGGCTGCAGCAAACAAGGAAGCTCTTGGCATTGCCATAGCAACAGGTGCTTCCTTCTTACGTGTGGAAGCCTTTGCCTATGCTCATGTTGCTGATGAAGGATGGCTCGAAGCCTGTGCAGGAGAGTTGGTCCGACAACGCGCAGCATTGGATGCACAACATATCGAAATCTGGGCTGATGTTCAAAAGAAGCACGCAGCCCACGCTGTCACAAGCGACCTGACACTCCGTGACCTCGCCAAAGGACATGCCTTTTGTGGCGCAGAGACTCTCATTGTCACAGGTTCTTCCACAGGCTCTCCCACCTCCACTCGTGATATCTTGGCTGCCAAAGAGGCCGCTCTCCCTGTCGCTGTGGGCTCCGGCGTAACAGAAAACAATATCGCCGAACTCGCCCAAATATCCGACGCATTAATTGTTGGAAGCTGGCTCAAATACGACGGAAACTGGCGCAACCGAGTCGATGTTCAGCGCGTAAAGAGATTGGCATCTCTACGAAATACGAAAGCACCCTTTTAAGCAAACCCGTCTATTTCCCTTTTAAATCTGAAACAGGACGCGACGCCTATCTTCGCGCTTATTTTGGGTAGGCGAACAAGAAGATCTGAAACAGGACGCGACACCTATCTTCGCACTTATTTTTGGTAGGCGAACAAGAAAAAATATACGATCCCAAAGTCGCTGCAGACCGAGCAAAAAAATGGATTCCTCATAAGAATGGCGAGCCAATAAGTTGAACAAGTACGTTTGTAGAAAAACCCGAATGTTCTCGCAGATGTGATTCGAGATGTTCAAGTTATTAAATCGCTGTTCCTATTGAGACAGAGTTCATCCCCAACGCCAGCCATGACCTTAACGTCGCACAAGTAGAGCACGTAAACACAAGGAGCTTAGAATTCTTTGCAACCGATCCTTGAGACTTGAAATGAATAAGACGGGCTTCTTACAGTGTTTGAGTAAAAACATGCTATCACTTAGATATTATTATGAAAATAAAATGGACGTGACCATGAATAACCTCCTTTGGTGTGC
>JALTMC010000739.1 GCA_027005175.1 Myxococcales bacterium | reverse complement strand
CATCGGCGAGAGAGAAAAGAGATCCTCCGACCCTTAAAAGAAGATCCCACCCAGGACTTCCAACCCACATTAGCGGCCTTAGAAGACGCTAGCACCCACTACATCGAGTCTTTGGAGGCCATCCCTCCCCAGTTCCCCATCGCGATACAGATCACTCCACTCGCCGCTCTACGTGTCTCTATTCCAGTCACACGAGTCGAATACAACATCCGACTCCGAAAGAACTCACGCACGATCAGTTGGCTCTGGAACCCGATCCTTGAACAATTCGAACCTCTGCGCTGTGAAAACTGTGGCGTGGAACGATATCACCTCACTCCAACCCCAGAACTTGCCCTTCACTGCCCTGCCTGTACCTGATTCCACGTTTTCTTGGCCTCTCCTTGAACTTTTTCAGGCGTTTTACGTATCACCATAGATTCGGACAGAACATAATGTTCCGAGGAATCATGAGCAATATTGGCACGATGAAAAAACTTGTTTTTTTTGCTTGACAAGAGAGGCCGTTTTTCGTAGTGTCTGCCTCCGTTGGAGAGAGAGTTTCTCACTCCATGAGTCGTTAGCTCAGTTGGTAGAGCATTGGACTTTTAATCCAAGGGTCCTGGGTTCGAGCCCCAGACGACTCACGACGGCCCCATCGTCTAGTGGTTAGGACACCGGCCTTTCACGTCGGCAGCACGGGTTCGAACCCCGTTGGGGTCAAAGATGAAACCCAGAGATACTTATGTGTCTCTGGGTTTTTCTTTTCTTCGCCAATCAACTCAAATGAACCGCATTCCGTCCTTCATCACAGGCACCCTTCCTCCACATCGAAAAAGCATACCAAGTCTAACCCCGAAGCGCGGGGTCTGACCCGTGAAGGTAAGAGCCTCTTCCTCCACATCAAAAAAGCAATACCAAGCTAGCCCGCTTTATTTACGAAACGCGGGGCTACCACTCGTAAAGTCCGACAGCTGCAGCGTCATTCTTAGTCCACCATCCTCGACGGTGCGCTGTACCGCCTGTGGGACCGAACCTGCAAACCGAGCTAACGAAGCACCGAGATGGTGTACCATCGGGCCAACAAAGCACCCGATGCCGGGATTGGCAAGCCGTAGCAAAAGATTCATGAATGCTTGGGACTAGAAGACCCCGAGAAGAAACTCCCCCACCATCCCTGCAAGCAGGAAGTCAACAAGCAGGGTAAAGACCATCGCTGCCCAAAACAGGGTGGGATATCCCATCTTTTTCAGAATGCTTGCATTCCGTCCTTCCAGAAAATTAAAGAAAGACTGCATTCCCCAATTCATTTGCACAGCGACGAACATGCCCAAGCCAGTCAAGAGTCCCCCCAGTTTGGTGTTATGGACTTTAACAGTCAGATACATTCCATACCCAAAGCCACCCAAACCTACAAAGTAAGCCAGACGCAAGATCACTCGCTGTATCGGTAGAATGCGATCACGCCATGCAAAGCTGTTAACACTGGAGAAGTCGTCACTTTCCTCCTCTTCCTCCTCTTCCTCCTCTTCCTCCTCTTCCTCCTCTTCCTCGTAAGCAGCCCAGGCCCAAGCCCAGGCTTGATTTACATAACGAATGTGACGTCGCTCTTCTTCGGAAAGCTCCCCAGAGAACTCAAACTCCAAAGAATCGAAGAGAGCATCCACAGAGCTAGCATCTCCCAGTGTATAGAGATCTGTGTTCTCATTGTAACCTTGAGCATTTTCTCGAAAAGCATCCACCATAGAACGATGAAATCGCTCTTGAAAATTCGACATGACTATATCTCCGATTATGGTTTCGAGTTCCGAAAGCTCGGACGACTCACAGGGCGAAGGTTTGGGCGAGCCACAGGACGAAGGTTTGGGCGAGTCGCAGGGCGAGAGTTCGGACGACTCACAGGGCGAAGGTTTGGGCGAGCACCAGGACGAGAGTTTGGACGAGCCCCAGGACGAGGTTTTGGGCGAGCCCCAGCTCTCCATGTAGCAGGCATTGGAGGACCTGTCATTTCCTTGACAGTTTGATGTTTCTTACTCAGCTTACTCATCTTCTCAGGCAGCGCAATCGGTAGTGGTAAAGGGCGACGTTGTGCCTGTTGTAAAAAGGGCCAAACGAGTTTCGCGATCTGCTGGCTTGTTCGTGTGAACTGGCTCCAAGTTCCAAGGATGATGTCTTTCTGCCACAAGGCCAAAGGCTTTTCTTTTTGGGTTTGATGGAAAACATTGTGAAGGGTATTCGCATACACAGAAAGCCGCAGAACAAATCGACCTTGCAAGCGTTTGAAAGAGCCAGTCAGGACCATCGATGCGCCCGAATGCTGTGCGATCTCACGCAACCAAATTTTGAGCTTGGGTAGAGAGAGTTTGTGAGGTACTGACGGCTCCTTCATTGTCAAAACGTGAGGAGCACCTCGCAAGCCTTTCGCATTCCAATGCAACGAGAACTCCCGTTGCAAAGCGTTTGTGAGTTGTACACCCATCACATAAGCAGAACCATTCTTTGCAAGAGAGGGGTCCGGCTGAATCTGTAAGATCAATAACGTTACTGGATGAAACTCATAACGCAAAAGTTTGCAGAATTTTTTTCGATACGGTTTTTTGTCCAGGATACGCAACTGCTCTTCTAATGTTTTCCAGACAGCATAGATTGGATCTTTCGAGACAGGAATGGTGAGACAAGGTTCACGATGAATCATCAGCCGGAGTCGCTTTTCCCACGAACTTGAAACAGGACGTCGCAATCCCAGTTCCACACGCAAAAGAGTACGATGGCATCGCTGTTGACTCGCGGGAGTCTCAGCAGTATCACAAAGCTCCTGTAGCAAAGGGTAGGCTTTTTGGGGGGCTTTGCTGGAGAGAGCGAGAGCCTTACGCCATCGTTGAGACCAAGTGGGGGTCTGTAGTTTCTTTGCGAGCTTCCGTAACAAAGTTTCTCCATATCTCAGGCATCGTCCCACCACGGAAGAGGATGGAGGAGGCAACCATCCTTTGGAAGAGACCTGCCCTCCCAGCAGACGTATCATGCGAAACTGTGCTCTTAAAATGCTTGCTTCTTTGTGCAGAAATGCAGTTCGGACATGAAGCTGAGCCAGCCGCTGAAGCTTGTGTAGACGGGACAATGCTTTGCGACAAACCAAAGCTGCGCTCTGTTGTTGTTCTTTGGGTGTCAAACGCACAAGTTGTCTCCAACGTTTCTTTGTGCCTGTCCACAGAAAGGCTTGGCCTAAGGATGTAGTGCTGTTCACCCGCAAGAGCTGAACATACCCTTTTGCTTTGTCGTTTTTCCGAGAATTTGGGGAAAGAGAGCCACCTTGAACCGCATACCAAGTGAATGGCAGAGCACCACTCGCCGATCCCAGATTGGTCTCGACACAAGCACCAAAGCCAGGAAAAGAAGCTCTCTTGGGGCATGTTTGGGAGATCTCTCCAAACCGGCTCAAGTTCGGCATTTTGTCTTTGTTGGGGTCAAAGTAGCGGACCGTAATATGTCGAAAGTCTCGAATATTCTTCCAAGGGAGACGAAGGACTTTAACCCATCGCCCCTCACCCGGTTCGAGTTCAACCAGCCCAAAGGGTTCTTGGGTTGTTTGTGCTGTGCCCGGTCGCAAGACAAGCCATTGCGATCCAGGCCATTGCAAGCCTGCCACTTTGTCCAAGAAGCGCCATCGGTTGGAGTCCTGAAAACGCTCTTGTTGCAGTGTGAGTAAAGGAGGCCAACGATGTTTACGCAAGGAGCGAGGAGTGGCCTGGCTGGACGACAACAATCGCAGCACCCATGGCCCCTGTTCTTCGGAGAGGATCTTCCAATTCCAAAACACTCGATGAATTGTAAGCTGTGAACCCAGCACAAACGCAACCTCTCCCACAGGCTTTGTCCTCTTGAAGCTAGAATAGACCAACCCTCTTCCTCGTTTGGGAACGTTGGGATAAAGATGAGGAAATGTCAGACTTCCATCCGCACGACGTATCAAGAGCAACCACGGATGATGACGCAAAGCCCTGGGAGGCTCCACCTTTTTCCAGGGCCGCAATTCCCAAGAGCGATGAGCATCACTTCCAATCGCAGGATTCCAATACAAAGGTGTCGCGGGTCCAAATCCATCAAATGTCGATGGATCGAGGTACAAAAGAGCCACAGGTGTCGATTTTTTGCCGAAGGTAGCAACCCAATAATGATGGTCTTTGTGGCTGTGATGTTGTGCTCCTAACCAGACTGTCCATTCCCCCACCCCCACATCTTTCACGAATGGGTTTTGTCGCACACAAAACAGAGGCAATGATACGATCACACCAAACAAAATCGACATCATCACGGCCATCCAGGTGGATCGCGCCCCCAAACCAGAGGCAGCAGAACGCAATTCATGAACGGGTACTGGCACAATTTGTGAAAGGATATGAAAAGCAAAGGCGCTGGCATGACACACAGCCTTTGCTTGAAGCTCTTCCGACAGGACATCTTGCGAAGCTCCTCGCAAGGAGACGATCCCTTGCACCAACAAAGCTTTTGCATTGTTTTCAAAAGCCGGGCGATAAAACCCAATGTCCTCCGACGAAAAAGAGACTGTCTCTCCCTGCTGACGAGGCAACAAAGGAAAGGAGGAGTGGGCCATCGTAGAAAGGACGTTTTCGCCAGCCGCGACCTGACCCAAGACGACACTGGGAACCTGAGCAGGCATCCCATCCGGGATATGACCTAACCAAGCCAGCCCCTCCACTTCCTCACGCACTCGATCAAGTAAAGTGTAGTTCGGTCGGTACTCCACGGGTCGAAAAGGCTGCTCCCGCCCAACCTCATCCGAAGCAAAGCCATAGATACGAGTCGCGACTGCAACATCACCCAGAGAGACCCCTTCTCTCCCCTCTGCCATCCCCACAAACAATGTAATCTGTGACTTAAAATAGACAATGGCCCGATCAACCTCCCGCGCACCAAGAGGCCCCTCTGCTTCAATTTCGGCCACTCCAAGCATCCAAAGAGAGTCCTCTCTTTGAAAGAGCCCTTGGTAATACACTGTGCCTCGTGCATCTTCCAAGACTCGAACCTCGGAAAGATGAGCACACACCGCCTGGGATTCAACAGCGTTTCTTGTGATAATAAGGGCTCGGGGAAGCCCCCCATGTGTGGACCCTGCCGATGTCATCGATTTGCCCCGTTCCAAAATTCCAAGAATACACTCATCATGCCCCCCATAAGTCGAAAGTCAAAAGTAGAAACCCAACGTTTGGCTCGTTGAATCACGAGAGGTCCCTGCGAGATCCTATCCCTACCAGAATAAGATACTACAATCGATGGATGACAGTAGCAATGATGCCAGGGAAAATGGTATATCATCTACCGGCTCAGCCTCCCTATGGAGTTTCGGCCTTTGGTATTCTTTGTTCCGATGACGTGTCACCCATAAAAAAGACCTTCACAAAGGACCGAACGCTGCGTTTTGACTTTTGATTTAGTACTTCCACAGCTTGAGATAGAACCCCAAACCATCAAGGAGCTTTCCAGTCGTACTCGTACGCGATTGTTACAGCACCTTATGCGCTGGCAATCCTATGATGAGGCCATTCAATGTCTGGATTTTCTGGCAGTGGAGAGGTATGTCTCCCTACAAGATTTCTATGCGAGAGCACTGCTGGGTTTGGGACGAATTGATGAAGCAACCCAAGTGATGTATGACCGACTCCAACAGCGACAATCCCAGGCTGCTGTAGTTTTGTTAGGGCGGTGTTTGTTGGCACAAGGAGAGCACGCCTCTGCACTGGAGATGGCAGAAGAACTCACCACACAACATCCGAGATCCGGTTTGATGTGGGGATTTTTGGCCGATGTCCACCGAGAATTAGCCCAGTGGGAGGAAGCAGAGAAGGCCTATTTGCAACACCAGCAGCTTGTGGCCAGAAGCCGAGAACCGCTCCTCGGTTTAATGTTGGTCCATCAACACCGCAACGATCTACTCACAGCGATGGCTTATGCCGTGAGAGCCTATCATATTGATGACAATGAACCACCACTGCGTGTCGCTCACCTTCGCACCCTGTGTGATTTTTTCTCAACATGCCAAGAGCCACATCGGTACAAAGAGGCTTCAGCCCAGCTCAAAGGCCGTCGGTTCTCAGAGACAGAGGCGCTGCGTTACGAGATCGCAGAAGAGCGACAACAAGGTCCAAAGAAAGCATACCGCACACCAACAAGGTCTGCCCCAAGGCGCTCAGGATACCAGGCTCCAGAGCGACATACTCCCCCCCCCGCTTCTCTCCCATCGCTACATCAAATCCCCGTATCAACAGACGAACAAGAGACACTCGACCAAGCCGTCAAACGATTGTTTGGTTACAACCATCTCCTCCAAGCCCAACCTCAGATCATGGCGTCTTCTCTGCGAGGAGAAGACGTCCTCGCGATACTCCCGACGGGTGCAGGGAAATCGCTCTGCTACCAGCTACCTGCAATGCTCAGCGAAGGTGTCACTCTTGTCATCTCTCCTTTAATCGCGCTGATGAAGGATCAGGTAGACGGCCTACCCAGCGCTGTCCGTTCACAAACCATCGCACTCAACAGTAGCATGTCATACAGCACTGCTCACGACACCATCAATCAAATCGCAGCCGGGCGATTCAAGCTTGTTTATGTGGCTCCCGAACGACTTCGACAGCTCCCCTTTTTGCATGCACTTCGGCATGCTGGAGTAGCCCGCCTAGTCATTGATGAAGCACACTGCATCTCTGTCTGGGGCCACGACTTTCGCCCCGACTTTCTCTTTATGACACGAGTCCACCGTGATCTCGGCTCCCCACCGATCCTTGCCATGACCGCAACAGCCCCTCCTCTGGTCAGACAAGATATCGAAAAACAGTTGTTTACTCAGCCACAAGCAACGCGTCGCGAGTCGCGAGTGGAGAAGAGTCACCGCTTCGCTCAACTCGAAGCAGCCCAAGTAGAAGATAGCGAAACACAGACCTCCAAGCCCTCCAACCCAAGCCCATTCCGTCTTATTATGACAGATGTGTATCGTTCAAACCTTCGCTTGCAGGTGTTGCGAGCATCGGACGAAGACGAAAAGATAAGATACTTATTGGGCTTATGCCGACAGATGAAGGGCAGTGGTATTGTGTATGCACGAACACGCCGTCACTGCGAGCAGTTGGCAACATTACTCCGAACCCAAGGATTTTCCGCAGCACATTATCACGCGGGCATCCCCAACCGGGCTCAGGTGCAAGATCGGTTCATGTCCAATGAAGTTCAGATCATCGTCGCAACGATCGCATTTGGTATGGGAGTGGATAAGTCTGATATACGATTCATTATTCACTACGGGCTGCCCAAGTCGGTGGAAGCATACTACCAGGAGGCCGGAAGGGCCGGTCGTGACGGAGAGTTGGCCCACTGTATCCTGCTTCACACAAACAGCGACAAAGGAACACTCACACGACACGCACGCGAAGGGGCCATCCCGATCGCATTTCTGCGCAAAGTCTATGCAACCGTCAGACATTGGCTGCGAGAGTACAACCCCAATACCATCACACAAGATGACCTGATACGTACCCTCAACAGTGACGATACAACGGTTCGTGTATCTCTCAGTGTTCTGGAGAGAGCCGGACTCTTATTGCGTCACTACGACGCTCCAAGAGCAGTCACACTTCATCGCTTCGCAGGCAGTGGCGATGAGTCTTGGGAGGAGTTTTGTGCCAAAATCGACCTCGGCCCCAACCAGCGTATCACTCAGTCATACGTTGATCTGGCAGCCAACTCGCAAATAGCGTCCTCCCAACTAGAGATGCTCTTGTTGCAGTGGCAAACCGCAGGCTTTGCTTATGTTGAGTTCCATCACCGAGACTTGTTGCTGGAGCTACCACCTCCTCCCAAAGATGCCTCCACACGCATCGAAAGTTTACTTGACCAATACGCTACAATCCAGCAGCAGCGAGTCATTGAGATCGCGGATTACGGTCGAACCTATTATTGTCGCCATGGCTACCTTGCCAGCTACCTGGGCAGCCTCTCCCGACCCCATTGCAATGTTTGTGATAATTGCCACCCCGATCGAGCCTTCGACGAACCATCCTACGATCTACCACCCGACACCGAGCAAATGTCCTGGGTGCTTCGCTCCTTGCAAGATGAAAGCTGGGAGAGACGATGCCTCACAGCCTTGTTGCGAGGAGACCCCTACTGCGGCACATATGGACAACAGTCTCTGGCCTTCGGCAAACTTGGATTTCGCAGTAACACTGCTGTAGGTAAGTTACTCGACCGACTCATTGATGCTAAATTCATCAGAGAATTCAAGCAATCCGACGGAAAATGGCAACTTCACATCACACCGCACGGACAACAAGCCCTGCAAAACCCGTCTCAACTACAAAAAGCATAATTCTTTTTTCAGTAGAGTATCGGTACTGCAAAGTCCAGCTGGTACAAGGTAGATCAGTCCTACAAAGTCCAGCTGGTACAAGGTAGATCAGTCCTACAAAGTCCAGCTGGTACAAGGTAGATCAGTCCTACAAAGTCTAGCTGATACAAGGTAGATCGGTCCTACAAAGTCCAGTTGATACAAGGTAGATCGATCCTACAAAGTCCAGTTGATACAGAATAGAAAACGATGGAGGGAGGTTGGAGTAGTTGGTGTATGATACAAAGTAGAAACGATGGAGGGAGGCATCAAGGAATGACAAAAGGGAGAAACTTACTTAACCGTAATTTTCAATCTCATGCCCACTGCAACGTGGGGGCCGCAGACAAACCAGAAAGTTCCTGCGGTGTCGAATTTTTTCGAACCTTTTTTGCCCAACTCCAAGGAGAAACCACCGGATTTGGGGTCTTTCTTCTTAGCATCAAAGGTGGCCTTATCAGTCTCGATCAGATTGTGGGTTGCGCCAAGGGTAAAGTTGACAGTATCACCTTTGTTAATGGTCAACTCTTCGGGGCTGTACTTGTTGCCAGCAGCGGTGGTGACTTCATGTGTCTTACCAGTCGTCGTCTTACCACCACATGCAACAAAACCAGTGGCAGACACACCGAGAATCAAAACACTCATTACCAACAAATTCTTCCAATTACGCATCTTCACATACTCCTCTTCTTTCCATTACGGTTTGCCTGTTGATACAACACCAACAAGGCTCTCTAACAAGGCTCTCTTCGCCTCATTCAAACAAACAACTCTTTTGCACACAAGAGCAGACAAAAAAACTATTCTCCTCTTAAATCCAAGAAGATCAACCCTTCTTGAGCCACAACCAAAACCACAAACCAAGAGGGGTCAATCGGATGGATTCTAGAAGGTTCATAGGTTGTGTCAGAGAAAGTATAAGATCATTTCTAATCGGAGACTTTATCTTTGTCTAGTGCCCAAAGAAACATTTTTTCAAAAATGCCCACCAGCACATCGGTCGCTCTATGGGCAGACAGAGCCTGGGAGACTGTCTTTCTCATCCACTTGACCGTCACAATCGTCATCTTTCTTGTTGCAGATTTCCTTGGTGGGTTTTACATCTCCCTGGCAAGAGGACCATCTTCCCGAGGAGCAAACTTGGCTCCCGGATTTGCAAGTCCCAACCAGATGGGTGCCACCAGGACCCGTATAACAGACACGCTTGATCGCTTCATCAACCAAACCGTCACAGTCATTGTCTCGATTGTCACAAGCCTCTAAGCGGGGTTTGATTTCATTGGCACAGGCCGACCACTTCCCTTGGACACAGGTTTGAACTCCATCGCGACAATCTCCCTTTTTCCGAGTCTCCTTTGTGCCGGTATAACAAGCTTTTTGAAGTAACCCAAAGCTACCTGACTTGTTGTCAATCCGGCCATCACAATCGTTGTCTTTTCCGTCACAAACTTCGGCTTGAGGGAGCTTTACTTGGGTACAAGCAGACCATCGGCCTTGTTGGCAAACCTTAATACCATCGAGACATTCTCCTCGACGTTGGGTACCATTAGGTCCAGTATAACAAGTCTGTTGTAAGGGTTCTCTGGAGTTGGCCTTGTTATCGACCTGTCCGTCACAATCATCATCTTGTCCATTGCAGCTCTCCTTCGTAGGAGTCTTCTGGCCAACACAGGCACTCCATCGACCACCTCGGCAAGATTGTTGACCTTTCTTGCATAAGCCTTTCCCCTCGGAGCGGTCGGAGCCCTCATAACAATCTCGTGTCAAAGGCTGTGTTTCACCACGAACATTGTCACTTTTACCATCACAATCATCGTCCCTCCCATTGCAGGTCTCAGCTTTCGGAGTCACTTCTTGAACACAATTCCCCCACTTGCCATGGGAACAAAACTGTTTGCCATCTCGACAGATACCTTTTTTTCTTGTAACCTCCAGTGCCGTATAGCAGATCCGTTCAAGGGCGTTGACTCGGTTCTTCACGTTATCGATCTTGCCATCACAGTCATTGTCTTTGCCGTCACAGCGCTCATCTTTGGCTGTGATTTTTGCAGCAGAGCAAACGCTCCATTTTCGTTCCGAACAGGTCTGAGTCCCCCCAACACACTCACCTCTATAGTTACCACAGCTCTGCGTGGCACCGTCTTCACAGCAGTTTGGGACCGCTTCGTCAATCTGACCGTCACAGTCATTGTCTTTGCTATCACAGACCTCTTTGGCAGGTCCTTTTAAACCTTGGCACAAACTCCAAGTACCATTTTTGCATGTTTGTTTTCCTTTTTCACAAAGACCTCGATCGGTTCCACACTCCCGCGTCTCCCCTTCACCACAGGAACAAGAGCCTTCGTCAATCGTCCCGTTGCAATTGTCATCGATTTGGTTGCCACAAACCTCTGCTGCACCGGGGTAAACGGTGCGTTTTTGGTCATTGCAGTCCTTGTTTCTCGACCATCCATCTTGGTCCTGATCTGTTAAGGTGCACTTGCGTTCGACACAGTCATGAGTGCTTAAACATTGTTGGTCTGAGGAGCACACAAACCCTTGGGACGTTGAACCGGTCCCACAGGCCGTGAAGAAAGACAAGACGGCCCCCAACCACAGACAGGCCAATACCGTTGTTGGATTCGTATAACGCTTTTTATTTCGAACGGACATGATGAATTCCTCCGGTTCTTTGGATACAGTGAGTTGCTCTTTGGGTGGAGGAGTCATCCCCCACGACAAACAGAGCCTGAACCACTATCCTTTTCATCCACTTGCCCGTCACAATCGTCATCTTTTTTATTGCAGATCTCTCGACTCGGCTTCACCTCATTCTGACAAGAGAGCCAAGTTCCACGATTACATTGTTGAATTCCATCTTTGCATGCCCCTTGGTTTCGCAAAGCCTTCGCAACGCTATAGCAAGCTCTCGTCACATCTTCATCCACAACCCCATCACAGTCGTTATCTTTGTTGTCGCAGATCTCAGGACTGGACGTCCTCTCCCCCTCACATGTTGACCACTTTCCTTGCCTGCAAGTGCGTACGCCATCTCGGCACTCGCCTCGCTTCCTCTCCAAAGACGGACCCGTGAAGCAGACCTCTTTCAGCG
>JALTMC010000738.1:1248-3034 GCA_027005175.1 Myxococcales bacterium | reverse complement strand
ATGCTCAAAGAGTTTGTGGGAAGCAATACCGAATCGTACTCGAAACAGATCTACAACAACGCTCTTAATGCCAATGGTCAACGTCCAGACTGGAATCAGTTTAAGGCGCAAAACCCGGCAGTCCTGAACCAGCTTGTGCAGAACCGTATACAGACCAGACCCAATGGTCCTGTCGCAAAAGCCTTCAAAAATGGTGGTTCGACTGCTGGCTTGAATGCCCTCGAAGGTGAATGGCGCAAACAAGCCACCATCGATAAAACTCTACGTGCAGATGCTCAACGCTTGGCCAATCACGGAAATGAATGGGTGCTAACGGGAGGTGAGGAGACCAAGATGCTTCAGATCCTCGACAAGTATAAAAATCGCCCGGCCCAAATGGCCCAGGTCCTCGACTATATGGAAGAACTCGGAATGACCCGGAACCAGCTGCTGAGCAAAACAGGCGGACTCTTCTCAAACAATGATGAACGACTGCGTCGTTACTACTCTCAGGCAGATTACATGAAGGCGTTGATGCGTAAACACAACTTAACGTATGCCGACTTCAATCGATAACGGCGTCGGGGACTTTACAGGGACTTTACAGGGACTTTATAGGGAATTTGGCTACATCTATAGGCTGTCAGATTCCCGCTTAAATTTCGTATTCAAACATCATGTGCGTCATGGGTTCTTCTTGCATGGACTCTTCTCTGACAGGGTTGTCTATATGGGTTTGGGGTAAGGGAGGAAGGTTGAGGATCTCTTGAATGGCACCAATCAGGCGAAATGAGCCGAGAGCGAGACCGACGTGGTGCTTTTTGATATGCTGAGTTAGGGCGTTCCAGCCTTGCTCGACAGTGTCGTATATTTCTACGTTGGGTGCGCTGTAGACCCATGTGGTGTTTGAGAGAGCTTCCCGAAGGAGTTGAGTCGAGCAGCCTCTTGGACCAGGATTGGGTACGAGTATTAAGATCTTGGTTTCTTGGGCGAGAATGTGTAGAAGTTCATTGACACGCTTGTCTTCATTGAGTCCTAAAAGTACTGCCTTCGGCGGTTTTTGCTTAAGTTGTTGGCAAGCCACAACCGCATTGTGCACGGAAGCGGGTGTATGGGCTACGTCGAGTAAAATAGGAGAGGGGAGAGGGGCACGCTGGAGGCGACCGGGGATTTGTAGAGTTTGCAGAGATTCGAGAGTTTGAGGGAGGAATCGTTGCCCCAAACTTTGCAGCAAGGCACTCACAATGCCCACGGCTGTGGCTGTTAGTATGGGGATGTGTTTTCCCAGCATGGAGAGCTTTGTGTCCCATGATTGACCGAAATACGACAAGGTAAAGGTACATCCATCATGATGTAGGGTCACATCCTGGACTGTGATGTTCTGTTTGTCTTGTGTGTTTTTTCCGATCCAGGTGATGGGGGCCTCTCTCATCTGGCAGAGGGAGGTTACGACATCTGTGGCAGCCGGGGGCAGGGGAGCAGAGACAAGAGGCACACCGATTCGAATCCCACCCACTTTCTGTTTGGCGATATCTTCCAACTTGGGGCCAAGTATCTCTGTGTGTTCTAACTCGATCGAGGTGAGTCCAACGACATCGGGTGTCACTGCGCTTGTGGCATCTCGTTTTCCTCCCAAGCCTGCCTCTAAGATCACAACATCCAGGTCTGCCCGGACAAACAATTCCAGCGCGAGTATCGTTTCCAACTCAAATCGACTGATCTTTTGTTGGATGGGATCAAATGTCTCCCACAACGTGTTTAAGACAGCAGTCCACTTCGGGAGCGAGGCATACTGACCGTTTAATAG
>JALTMC010000738.1:0-1238 GCA_027005175.1 Myxococcales bacterium | reverse complement strand
GATTCGTTCGCGACGGGTTTGAAGATGAGGCGATTGGTAGAGTCCTGTACGCCAACCGTGAGCACGCAGGAGGTGTTCAACCATCCATGAGACAGTTCCTTTGCCTTTGCTCCCTACAATTTGGATAATTGGTAATGGGTAGGTTGTTAGTGCTAAGGTTTCTAACAGTTTGTGAACGGTCTGTAGTGACAGCTTGTGTTTGCTTCTTGCTCTGCCTCTTGTCTCCTCCATATCTGGGAGTTGTGCGAGGCGGAGTTCGAGTTGTTGCCAGTCCATGTTCTTCAAGACATGTTCCTTCCACTGTGGGAACAGGTGCTCCTGGATTTATGAGGAAAAAGTACCTCTTGTATTCTTTTCACCAACTATTCTATCTATAGTCTGGTTGGAGTTGCGGCAAGATGCAAATGAGACTTTGAGCTGAGGCTGAGGAGGCGTTACCGTGCTTGCATTGTTTCTCGTCAATATCAATAGGTTTTTTCACTTTTGCTCTCATCGAATGCTCGCACTATTTTTTCTTGTGTTCGTGGTCGGTGGGCTGCTGGGTAGTGCAGGTTGTCGCAAGAAGAAGGTTGAATCGATCAACCTCCCCGGCAAAATTGCGATACTGAAACCTTATACGAATCGAGAGAGACGGATCCGGAATAAGCTGTCCTTGGAAGTCAAGTTGTTTGATACAGAGGGCGTCCAATCTTTTGACGTTGTGGCCAACGGTCGTACCATCTGGCGGAAAACGTTCGCCCGTAAGGGGCTTGATGAAGCCTCTGTCCAAACCACTCTGAGTGTGGAGAAGATGAGGCTCGAAGATGGTCGTCAGTCGCTCCTCTTGCGCCTTCGCGATCAAAAAGGTGAGGACTCGATCCAGCAATTACAGCTTTTTGTTGACCGAAAAGGTCCTACTATCGAATGGTTAGAGCCACGGCCTCAGTCGCGAATTACCCATGTGATCAAAGCTGAGTTGAAGGTAAAAGACCTCAGTCGAGTTGAACTCGTTCGAGTGTACCACAATAACAAGCTACTGAAAAAAATGGTATATCCACCGTATATCTTTTCCCTTGATCCTGGAGACTTCTCTAGCGGAATCATCACATTTCGTGTGGAGGCACTGGATGGTCTTGGCAATCGGGGGCAGCAATCCTTCTCTTTTGAAGTTGCTGGATCCAAAGAGGGCGCAAGCTGCTCGAAAGCAGACAGTTGTAAGTCTCCCTTTGTTTGTGTCAAACGTGTGGGGGCGGCCCGAG
>JALTMC010000737.1:5379-11522 GCA_027005175.1 Myxococcales bacterium | reverse complement strand
CGCTACGATCGTGGTTGGCTTGTTTATCTACCTTTCAAAGACCAAAGCTCGCAAAAGAGAATCGTCCTGAACCTCTGCAACCTTTCAATATCTCCGAAAGACCTCAAACATTCGACCTCCTGGCACCTTCTGAAGAAGCAACCTTTCAATATCTCCGAAAGACCTCGGACATTCGACCTCTTGGCACCCTCTGAAGAAGTGGGCTGTCTCGCTCTTGACAGTCTCCCTTTGGCACGAAAGACACCTATTTCATCTGTCCTGCTCCGGAAGAAGAGCCTCCCACAGGTCCAAGTTCTAGATCGTCGGGCTCGGGGGCAGAAAACTGGATTTGAAACTGAAGATACCCGTAGCGGCTTGTTCGCAGTCTTGGAAACTTCCAGGCCCAAACAGACTGGTTAATACAGGAGCTAAAGACAGGGGTTTTTCGATCCAATTTAAAGACGAGGGGGAGAACCACTCGTCCGTGCCTCTCAAGAAAGAGTTCGACCCAAAACGATTTCTGAGACTGTTGTGCAAGGTTCATATGACACGCTCGAAGAACAGGGATATACTCCTTCTCAATCTGGTAGGAATAAGCTCTCCCTGGTACTCCAATGGTCCAAATTCGCGACATACTCACCTGCAAGGAAGAATCGATAAGAGCAGAGTCATCCGAGAACAAACTCTCTTTCACCCTTTTGTAAAGAGAGTGATGGATGGCAGTGGCTGCTTTCCAAACGTTACTTTTCTTCTGCGTCACAAGGTGTCGAATCGCATTAACGGCTGCATATCGTAAAAAAAGATTCTTCTTCGTATTTTGTGCAAGTTGAAGCATCACAGGAATGGAAGGCGATGCCAGCTTTCCCATTTTTTGTAGAGAAGAGATTCCGTCAAATGCGACACTCCGTTGAGGATGTTTGAGCGCATCGATTAAAGCAGGAACAACAAGTTTGGTATGAGAGGCGATAGAACCCAATGCACGCACCGCGCAAGAGGGGATCAAACCTGTGCCTGTCTTTAAAGCCTGATGCAGCAAGGGGATAATGGTAGAAAAGTGGTTACGAAAGTCTCCCATTGCGGTCATCGCGAGGCAACGAACAACCTCTTTTGGGTGAGAGAGAGCGTCTCGAAGAGCGGGGAGAGATGTCTCCCCCCACCATCCAAGGGACTGTGCTGCTTGTCGTCGAACTCTCGCGCTAGGATCAGCCAAGAGAGAGACGAGAGCCTTTGCGCCACGCTCACTTCCCATAGAGACACGACGCCAACAAGAAATGGCGTTCCAGCGAACGGCAGGATGAGGATCTTGTAGCAGCTTCCGACAGAGAGAGAGACGCCTCTGTTTGGAGAGGGGAAAGAACATTAGGGAGTCCAAAGCCATTCGGCGGACCTGCCAAGCTCTGTCCTTCACCCTTTCTCTCAAGACAACGTTGACGGCATGCGGAAAAGACTTGACACGTCGCAAGGCTCGGACAGCAGCAGCACGCACAAGAGAATCTTGGCTTTTCTGAGCCAGCCCTAAGATCTTCTCTCGGACGCCGCGCTCCCAGGGGAGATCGGCCAGAATAAGAAGTGCCTGTATTCGAGAGATGTGGTCACTTCGCTCAGCGATAGCAAGCAACCGAGCAGACGGATTTGAACTTTCGTCTTTGATCAGTTCAATGGAGTGCCATCTCACGTTGGCCTTCATCCTACGAAGTTCAAGCAGCTCACCATCATATCGTAGAATAGGGCGACAACTCACGGCAAGCAACAACACAGCCAGTGTCCACAACCCTATGAACAAGAAGCCTCGTCTTCTCATGCCCAGATATCCGTAGTGCTCATCCTTGCTCATCCGTTATGGTTAGGAAGCTACAATCTGCCAAAGCTACAATCTGCCATATGTACAAACAAACGTGTTTGACAATCAGGTTGCAGAATAGACCGTGTTCAAAAAGCAAGAGTCCAACCTTTTTGGCTAGAACCCTGAGGGTCGGGCAAACTCAAGAAGCACTGGCCTTCGGTCATTTCGTCGTCCCCATCGAGGTTTCCCATTGTTGTCAAGGGCAATCCAGATCCGATGACCTCGCACAACAATCCCTTCAGCCAAACCAAATGGCTTACTCAGTCGATACAGATGCTTCACCGCATGATGATAACTACGCACATCCATCAACTTGTGCTGAATGGGGTCCACCTTGAGAATCAACCGAGCATTGCGATACAAGACATACAGCGACTTGCCATTCATAGCAGCACCTGAAAAATCGGGTTCGCTGTCAACCTGTCCGTACCGATGAGGCAAGTGAAACGAAGGAAGGTCAAAGTGGTCTACAATCTTCAACACTTGGTTGTGACGAAATGTTATAGGAAGCCGTACCTGTAGAATTAAACGTGGTTGGCGCTCTTGAATCACATACAATCTCTTGTGTTTTTCGTCACACGCCAGACCTTCAAAGCTGGCATTGTGATCTCTCGACATCCCTGGCATCGGATGACGATCCAACGCAGAGGTTTTCCCATACTCTCTCAAATTGAGTGTATGATGGGTTGCAACCCCCGTGGAAGGCTCTATTCGAATCAAGGTTCGCGTCTGCTCAGCCGCAACCCAAAGAGAACTCCCGCACGAAGTGATCGCTTCCAAATCAAGCCCCAGGCGATACCCTCTCCAAACATCAGACATCGGTCGCTTCACCGCAACCCGACTGTGAAAAAAAAGCCGAACAGATTTAACATCAACCAAGGACCGGGAATGCTTCAAAGGAATCGAGAAGATCTTGACCTGATGCAGCTTGTCATCCACGGTAAGAAGTGAATGACTCGGAGGCCAGTACACAAGTCCTGAGGGATCAAATCGACCGGAGGAAGGGGGCTGCAATGTCCAAGCTTTCTTCAACGAGAGAGGACGTATACTGGAAAAAGAAAAGATAGCTTTCTTCTCTCTCGCTATCGATGGCTTAGTCACTTTCTTCTCTCTCGCTATCCATATATTTTTTTTCACGGTTTGTGATGACGGGCGAGAGGCAGGCTTGCTCGAAGAGGAAGTGAGCAGAAGGAAGACCAATCCAAGTCCCATGAGCAATAAAAACAAATCAACTACCTTTTGCAACATGAAGCCGCTCCTTTTCCTTGCTTCCTATTGTTACAAGCACCTTTTGCAACATGAAGCCACTTCTTTTCCCTGCTTCCTATTGTTACAAGCACCCACAAAGCGAAACACCTGGCTCTGAGTCCAGTCAGAGTTCAAGAGACAACCTATTCTCTGAGTCCAGTCAGAGTTCAAGAGGCGATCTCTTCTCTGAGCCAGGCACCTATCTTCTCACCCATCATAAGAACAGGTAGGTGGATATTACTGGAAGGGATGGTAGGCATCAAGGAGGCATCTGCGATGTAGAGTCCATGAACGCCGCGAACACGGCCTCTACTATCTGTCACTGCCATCGGGTCGGAGGAGAGGCCCATAGGAGCTGTGCCGCAGGGATGGTAACTCGAACCACACATCATCCAGATCCATCGCTCCAACCGACTGCGTTTTTTCATCACCCAGGGGCGTGGTACCAGCAATTTGGCATAGCGACTCATCGCAGATCTTTGGAACAAGCGATAGGCCAAAAGCATCGCATCGACCGCGACCTTACGATCGTCAGGATGAGATAAGATCCGCGAGTGTAGCTTGGGTTTGGCGTTCCTATCCACAGAGTCAAACGCAAGGTAGCCTACCCCTTTGGGCTTGCCAACAGAACACATGAGCGAAGTGAGGGGTAGATCGAACCATGGAGTGGGAACACAGGAGCCGGGCTGAATGATGAGATCATTCGAATACTCCGTGATCCCGGAAGCGCAACGAAGCGTGGTTTGAATCAGCGGATCGAAGCGGCCAATGGGTGCCATCCATCGAGGTCGAAAAAAGAGGGCTGCACCGGGGTGGTCTAGCAATCTGGCCCCCACACCGGGAAGATCCGCAATCACAGGCACACCCAGCCGCTCAAGAGTCTTTTTGGGGCCGATCCCCGAACAGACTAAGAGATATGGGGTATGAATAGCCCCAGCGGCGAGGACCACCGTATTTGTGGAGAGAGTCCGCAACCCGGACTCTGTTTCAACCTCAACTCCAATCACATGACCTTCTCGAAAGAGCACACGACGAACGTGAGACAAGGGTGAGATGTCGAGATTGTCTCTTCGTCGAACCTTTCCATTGAGATAGGCTTCCGCCGCGCTGATTCGACGCCCATTTATCTTGTTCATCGCATGAGGGCCAACCCCCCATGTTTCGGGTCGATTAGAGTCTGGGCAAGAAGGATACCCCTCGTCGAGACAGGCTTCAACAAAGGTGGTTTGCCAAGGAACCCACTCGGTGGGAGGGTGGCGTCGAAGCGGTAACGGACCTTCATCTCCATGCCATTCATCCTGAAAATCAAGGTCATTTTCAATCCGTTTGAAGGCGGGCAGACACGCATCCCATGACCACTCTTTAAGGCCAATAGACGCCCACTCATCGTAGTCATAAGCCTGACCACGCAACGCGATGCATGTGTTTACAGCAGACGAGCCTCCGACAACCCGACCCCGTGGAAAGGGATATACGATCTGACGTGGATTGGGTTGATGTGTCAATCCCCAATCATGTTGCACCATCGAATTTCGTGAACCATCCGCAAGATCATACGGGAGCAGCCCGGGATTTTGATAATCAGGTCCGGCCTCTATCAGCAACACCGAGCAATCCGAACGCTCTGTGAGCCGAGCAGTCACGACACATCCAGCCGATCCAGCCCCAACAACAACGACCTGGGCTCCTGATGGTGAGACTCGTCCAGACTCCACTTTCTCTTTCATCGAAGCCATGAATGATTTGCTTTTTGAAACATGCTACTGAAAAGACAATCCTTACTTACAGAGCCCGACACAACGATCGGGGTTCTCGCCACGGATACAAGACTCACCACGAGTTGAAGAGATCAGCTTGAGCCATTCATTTCGCTGAAGGTCAAAGGTCCACACATCATCGATCAAACCACAGTCTGTTTTTCCACCAAACACAACCCATTCTCGGCGAGCCAAGTCAAGCCCAGCAATCTGAGCAGAGCGTCGTTCGGGAGCCTTGAGGTTGGGTTGTGTGAAATTGGGTGGAAAGTTACAAAACCCTTTGGCCGGTGTTTTGATGGTTTCAGGCTTAATCAGAGCAGTCCAGGTTTTCTTGGTCAAGTCAAAGGCCCAGGTTCCATTGTTATTACCCACACCACCGCCATCGTGGCCCCCAAACATAAGAATACGATTCTCTTTTTCATCATAAGTAATGGAGGACCAGATCCGTCCATCAGGAGCACCTGTACCACCCGGATGAAGCTTGGTCCAGTTTCCCGTTTTCAAGTCCATCACCCAAAGGTCGCCAAAGAAGGGTCCCTGCCATGCATTGGCTCCCCCCCCCCCATAAACAAAGAGGCGGTTGTTTTTGTTATCCACGGTCGCGGCATGAAACAAACGTGCTGTAGGCTTTGTCCCTCGAGAAGAAACCTGACGCCACACATTTTTTTCCAGATGAAAGGCCCACACATCATTGTGGGGTCGAAAACTCAAACCGCTGGTGCTGCTGTTGCCACCAAAGACAATCATCTCTTTGGTCAACTTGTTGTAGGCACCCGCAGGATTGCTGCGTGCTGTCGGCACTGCTCCAGTTGTTTTGAGTTCCTTCCACTTCATGGTTTTCAGATCGAGAGCCCAAACATCATTGAAGTTGCGATACGCACCATTCGAGACTGCTCGAAAACGACCACCAAAGATAATCATGCGATCCTGGTCTGTGTCGTAAACAGCCATTCCACGGGCTCTACCGTTCGGTCCATTCGCTGAGCTATGACGCTTAAACGTAGCACAAACCGCATCGTAAACCCAAAGCTCACTGAGCCCCACAGGGTGAGGAGCTGGAGTGCAATTCACAGGCACACCGTTGTCCCCTCCAAAGAGCACAAGCCGACGCCGTTTTGCATCAAAGATACCCAAAATTTCTGCCAATGCAACAGGTCGATATTTGCCTTTAACACAAGCCGGTTTGTCCGGTTTCTTCTGGCAAAAGGAGTCTTTGCATTCCTGCCCAGAAGCGCATCCGCCATCATCCTTGCATGGTTTCTGGCACAACTGGGTCTTGCGATTGCAATCCGTTCCAGAGACACAATCTCTGTCTG
>JALTMC010000737.1:0-5369 GCA_027005175.1 Myxococcales bacterium | reverse complement strand
TTTTGCGTTCACATTTTCCTGCGTTGCAAATCTCCTCCGACGAACAGGCAGGCTTACAACCTGTATTCGTAGACTTGGCAACGCACTTATTCTCCTTGCACTCTTGCTCCGCTGAACAAGCTGGATTGCACTTACTCACGGCTTTCTTGCACATACCCCAGCAATTGGAGCCAGGGTCAACGCAATCGGCCTGAACGCAGGTCTGCCCATCGAGACAGTCCCCACTACCACCTTTTTCCGAACAGGAGGAGGCACACTTAAAATCGCCTTTTTCACCAATTGCTCGAACACAAAGCATGTTTGAAGAACCACAATCTGCATGTTTTTTGCAGGTTGAGCCTTGTTCCGCTTTGCTACAGTCAACCAACATAAAAGCAAGTACCACAATCAAGAGAAACTTCTTCATTTGAAAACCTCACAACACCCGAAACCTCGCACCAAAGCGGGTTTTTGTAATCTAGTTATTCTTTGCACCATCACGGATCCACTGGCGAAGGAGTTCGACCTGACAATCCCATAAATAGTTGCCATTGGTTGGCATTCGCCGCCCGACCCGCTTTCCTTCAGCGATTAGCTTTTGCAACAAATAGCTATCCTCTGGTTTGCCAGGAACCACAAGAAGCTTGTTCGAGTCAACCACCGACTTCTTATTAACCAAAGCGTTCCAGGCTGCCTTGCTGCTCAAATTAAGGCCACCCAACTGAACTTTATCGCTGTGACACCCTGTCACACAGGAAGGCGTAAAGATGGTCTCCGTAACCTTAGAGAACGATGTCGTTTTTACGGTGTCACTCAGACAATAAGGCTGCTTTAACTTAAAGGAGAGCATGCGTTTCACGATCGCGGCTGTCAGTGGTGTCGATTTCTTTGGCTCGTTATGACCGATCAAAACCACCGGCTTGAAGTTGCGGTCTTGCACTTGATCCAGCCGCCAGGTCTTCCCATTACCATCCGTCTCAAGAAAACGGTCTGTCCCAAATCCAACAGCCAGGTCGATCTTCGTTTTGTTTTTACCATCCTCTCTCAGATGGCAACGAGCACAGCCCATAAAAGGGGACCACTTGCGGATCGTATGAGGGCTAAAAGCCCGATGTCCATGGCCGATTTGGCCTTGAGGACCACGTCGGACCTGCTTGTTGATGACCTTCTTCCCTGTACCATCAATGGCAGTGAAAAACATCCTCTCCGCAGGCATCGAGAGAGAGATCTGCCCCTGAATGTTAATCATCAGGATCATATCATCCACAGTCACCCACTTTCGGCCCCCTGTGATCTTACCTGGTGAGCTAAAGCCCGAAATAAGGCTGCGCTGCAACTTTCGCATATCAACCTTAATATGACAGCCATAACAGTTTGGAATCCACGCACTGTGGCATGTACTGCAAGCGATCGTATCCATATGAGAGAACCCCTTACTGTCACGCCCCATCAATCGATGAAGGTAAGATTGGGGCCGGGCATTCTCTACAGACTTCTTGATCTGGATCACCTTCAAACGTTTCCCTGTTATCTTTGTGGTGAGCCAGACAACTCCCTTCGCATCACGAGATAAATGCTTGAGCCGAGTGCCCCTCTTTGTGACGAGAGTCGCCTCTTTCTTAATCGTACCATGACAGTCGACACAGCGGATATCAACTGCCAAAGAAGAGGATGAGTAAATGTGCCCATCGCCATGAACACCACGAGAGGTATGACAATCAATACAACTCATACCTGCCTGAAAGTGAACATCCGGTGGCGTCTCATCCCGGTTGTTCGAGGTATCTTCGTCTGTAATATAGAAGTTTGCATCATGCCCATGAAGAGCTTTGCCCAAAAATCCGGCCTTGGGAGGATTAAAACCAGCTCCAGCACCCTCTCGGTATCCCTGAAAATTAATGCCAATGCGACCCCCTCTGTAATGACAGTGTGTACACTGCTCGGTTGTCACCTTCGTTGTCAGGATATGCTTGGCAGGATGAGGAGGGGAATCTTTCACAACCGTAGGATCATCCGACCGACTGCGACCGTCATTCTTGTAATTCATATGACAGGCTGTACAACCACTGGAACGAAAATCTCCAGGAAACTTATTGTCGCCAAAGGACCAGAGATGACAACGCATACAAGCCTTGGTCAGATAGAGATCCTGGTAAGGACCGATATGCAACAGGTCCTTCGGAACACGAGGCTCCGTCATCTTACTCAACGCACCGACTGTTCCAGGAACTTTTCCAAAAATAAAGTTGAGATCTCGCACATCATAAATCGCCTTAACACTACCACCGGAATTCTGAATACCTGCTCGATACCGAGCCACTCCCAGCTCACCCGAGAAAGTAGACATCGGGTTTGTCTTGATCTTGTCAAAGATACTTTGATGACAATCCGAACGGCCACATGTATCCTTGGCCACACGAAAATCACCAGGATTCACAAAGCGCAGATACGCCTTGTCCACAGAATCCAGCTCTCCAATGGTTAGATTGCGGAGAAACGCTGTCGCATTTCGGCCCGGTGAAACGTGAGCTTTCGACTGTTTTCGAGCTTTGGCATCGCCACCATGACACATCACACATGTCAGTTCACGCCCCTTAACCAACGGATGTGCTCGCTCTATACCATGCGCCCGACCGTTCGCTTTAAGCGGTCGATGGCATGAAAGACACCCCGAACGATCCACCAAAACAATCCGCTCCGTCTCACAGCCTGTCGAAAACACAAGAGACAGTATCCCCAGACCAAAACAAAAAAGAGCACACAGCAAGACCTTCGACTTGCGCATCATTCAACCCTCCCTCAAGATTACTTTTTTCTCAGCAGAGAGTTTCTTTTTGTCTGTTGTATACGTTACTTTCAAAACAGCACCTTTACCGTAGATCGCTCGAAGCTGTGCCTCTGTCTTCCGGATGGGTATCGGTATGTCGTACGCCTCAAAAAATCCCTCTGCGCTGCGCACTAACTTCAGGTCATAGCTGATCTTTCCCAAGCCACTCAACGAGGCTTCAATACGACCCCGGCTCGACACACCAGAGACACGAATCGAAAGATGCACCCAGGTCCCTCCCTGAAAACCCTGAATAATATGAACATCACCGTTCTCTTGAAGCTCTCGAAAAAGTTGCTCTTTAAAAAATCCCAACTTCAGAAAGACCTCTCCTGTTCCGATAAGATCACCTTTCTTCTGGTCAAACTCCACCGGATAGTCCTTGTAGATAATACGCTCACCACAAGACATCCATCCCAAACTCACGACCACCAACAAGAGAAACAATGACATCCGTTGGAGACACCCCATACAAAAAGAGACATCATACCAACGCTCATCAAACCATCTCCACATCTGCTTCCTCTCCCTTATACGACGCATCATACTTCCCATACCATCGCACCATCACAAATGCTATCATCACAGAACACCACACCAACCTCTCCCCTAACCTATCACCCCTCCCGTAAAAACCAGGTGAAAAACCAGGAGAAAGAAAAAGATGGGGAGCATACCAAACAAACTTACACAAGAAGACTCTGCCCAAAAGACAAAGATGTCTACTGTATTGCGTCGTATACTATACTCCATCATCCGCCAAACTCCAATCCCCTGGTCCACATGATTCATGATGACTGAAGGCGAAACTTCTTTTTTTCAGCACAGCATACTGCGAAGCTGGAGCTTTTTTTTCAGCGCAATATACCGTGAAGGCGAAACTTCTTTTTATAGGCCATCACAAACTTGATGGGAGCGTGTGTCTCTCCCTGTCCATCGATACGCATAGGGCCTGTAGGGCCGGGGAAGTTACGGATCTTGAGTAAGGCCTCTCGGAAACGCGCTCGTGTGCGGACTTTTCCGCTGGATGCGATATGCGCGAGGATTCGCATCGTATCAAAGGCATACGCACTGATATGAATCGGAGGTTTGTGATAACGCTGGGTATACGATTGCGTGAACTGTTGAGAGAGTGGCCGATAGCTGCCTCGAAAATACCGGACGCAAAAGACACCTCCTCGGACATAGCGTTCACCGGCTTTAAAGAGATCGTTGTGATACCAGCCATTGTTCCCCAAAAGTTGGATCTTTCGGAATCGGTCGAGGTGAGAAAACATGGCCGTATTGTGAGCGAGGCTCGCTCGTTTAAGCCCTACATTGTAATAGGCAAGATGGGCTGCGATTTGGGATGCAACGAGAGAGGGGGCCGGAAGAAACAAGCCCTCAAACGAGAGCAGAGGACGCAACATCTTCTCCATCTTCTTTCGCAATCGCTTGCGCTCAAAGGCTTTCATCTTTCTCATCTTGGCTTTGCTCACACGCAGGATATGAGCATTCGCAAATGTGGTCCCGATCAGCATTTTCACGGGAAAGATAAAGTCCTGCGTATCCTCTGCATACTCCATCGCTCCACCGAGCGTCGCGCCCATTTTTTTGATTTCTTGAATAAAGGCACGAGCCTGTAGTTTGCCGTACTTCGATGTGGGGTAAAGTACAGCCAGACGCCGAATTCGAAGTTTGTCAAAGGCATACTTCGCCACCGCACGGCCCATCATGGAGGGAGTGAGATTATTCCGAAAGATAAAAGAGCCAAGCTTCGGAAATCCGGCGCGGGCAGTGATCGAAAACAAAGGAACACCCAAGATCTGTGCTCGACGTGCTGCTGCCCATGCCGTCTTTGCCATTGGAGGTCCAAAGATCGCGATAGCCTTGTGTTCTTTCACAAGCGAACTGACTGCCGCAGCAGCACGCACAGGAGACATCCTTGAGTCTTTATAAACCAACTGGATTTGGGGATAATTCACCACCGCCAGCTCGATACCATTTCGAATTTGTTGCCCGATGGAAGAAGCTCGCCCTGTCAAGGGAAGAATCACACCGATGGTTTGGGCTTGTGCGGGCCTTCGAACTCCCCGAACTTCGTCGTACATCCGAACAACTCGAGGATACAAACGATGCTGCATCGTCAGTTGAGACTTTAATCGCGCCAGCCACTTCCTTGCAGAGGGGTACTTTTCAGCGTTGTAAAGCAAAAGCCCCAACCGAAATCCAGCATAATCGAGGGGAAATATCCATCGACCTTTCGCTTGTCCCAGCATTTTTTTGAGTTGTGAAAGGGAGAGCTTGGGAAGAAGCTCGAAGAGTTCTTGGCGCAAGGCTGTTTTCTTCTTACCTTTTGGTAAGGAGAGCCACAGTTTTCGTTTCCAACCAAACGCCTTGTATGGTTTCTTGTCTTGCAAAGCGGACCGCGCCAACAACCCATACGCTTGCTTTTGTTGGTATCGCGGTAAGTCCCGAACCACAGGGACAAGTAGCTCATTGATCTTGCCAAACTGGCGTTGTTGAAACAAAGACTTGGCATAATAAAATAAGAGATACCTCCGCTCTTGCGCCAGAAGTTGAC
>JALTMC010000736.1:2850-11525 GCA_027005175.1 Myxococcales bacterium | reverse complement strand
AATTCGCAAGGGAGGAACAACAGCAACAGGACGACGAGCTTTCCCAGACAGCCCTGCATCAATTAACGTCTTGAATTTGCTGAAAGGCTGTGCTCCGACAATGCGCTGACCATTCACAAAGAAGGTTGGGGTTCCTCGTGCGCCATAACCACCTGCCGCTCTCAGATCCGCATCGACAGCAGCTTTGTAGGTTCCCTTGTCGAGAGCCGCCTTGAACTTGGCGACATTCAACTTCAACTCACCTGCCCACTTGATCAGATTTGCTTTGTTGATTCGACGGGAGTTTTGGAAGATCTTATCGTGATACGGCCAAAACTTGCCTTGCGCGTGAGCTGCAAGGGCAGCCTGTGCAGCGATATGAGCTTGTTTGTGGAAAGACAAGGGAAGATTCTTGAATACAATGCGAACCTTGCCTTTGTAAGCCTTCTTGATCTGGTCGATCACACGAGCACCGCGTGAACAGAACGGACATTGAAAGTCAGAGAACTCAACAATGGTCACCTTTGCATTGGCCGGTCCCCAAGTAGGAGAGTTGCCCACTGCAATCTTGACTCGTTTGTTGGCCAACCGACGACGACGTGCGGCCAACGCAGCGGCACGCTTGCGTGCATTTGCAGCAGCCTTCTTACCCGCTTTCATCAAGTGACTGTAAAGTGCAGAGCGTTTCACACCGCGATCCAAGAGGTTCTGAGCGACCTGGATCTCTTCGTCGATCATCCTGCGAAATTTATTGAATGGTTGAGCACCAACAAGACGACGACCATTGATCAAAAAGGTCGGTGTGCCTTGTGCATAACGACGAGCGAGAGCGTTGTCGGCATCGACATACTTCTTGTATTTGCCAGAATCCAAGGCTTTCTTCATGGCACCGGAATCAAGACCAATTTGTCGCGCGTAGCTCAAGAGGTAGGGCTTCTGTAAGCGGCGACGATTGGCAAACAACAGATCGTGAAATTTCCAGAATTTTCCCTTTTCGTGGGCAAACATGGAAGCCTGAGCGGCGAGGTGCGCTTGTCGGTGAAAAGACAAAGGATGGTGACGGAACACGAGGCGAACTTTGCCTTTGTAGTGCTTGACAACTTTCTTAATGGTGCGAGCACCACGGGTGCAGAACGGACATTGAAAATCCGAGAATTCTACGATCGTAACAAGAGCATTCTTACCCCCTATGCTGGGGCCGTTGCCGACTGGCACAGCATAGCGTGGAGTTTTCGCGAGAAAGGCTTGTACGTTGCCAATTTTGGGTCCAACATACTTGGGCCTTGGTGTAAAACGAGCCAACACACGAGTGTAGTGAGTCCCACGACGGATCAAGCTCAGCATATTGCGAACTTTCCTCCTATTGGGCTTACAGCGCTTGGCATTGCGCAAACAAAGAGCCATCGTCGTCTTGCGACCACGACAGGTGCAAGGCACCTCATTGAGAACTTTGACAGCCCATGCCAGTTGGCGACCTTTGAGGCCCTTCCAGTTTACGTTCTTCAACTGGTTGGGTCGAAGATAACGTTTTGGCAATTGCTTTAAGCTAGTAACGGTCCGACCACGTGCCTGAGTGTCCTGTTGAGCGGAACCCAGCGCAGGTACTTTTTGAGCCTGCTGCTTGCCGTATCGGCCGAGCGCAAAGCCGAAAAACAGCCCCATCACAGCGCCGATAATCAACCCCTGTCTCATACCATTCATGAAAAATACTCCTCATACCTTACTCATGTCTTGCATGAGCAGGGTGAACGTTGCAGAAGGATGGACTTCCACCCCTGCTTTTACCAATCCCACGTTTCATACTTCAAAGCCGTAATTGTGGGAGTTACGGCTCTCTTCTACCATACTTAATTAAAGTCGAATACAGGTCCCAACGTTTGACACCTTTCTTCAAAAGAGATTCCGCACGTTTCCATGCGAGGGCAGCGACTTTTTGCATCGTCGCTTTGCCACCGAGAACAGGCATCCCATTGATAAAGACAAAAGGAATGCCCGGCAACTTCAAGCTCTGCCCCAATTGTTTGTCGCGCTGTACTACACCGCGATAACGATGTTGGTCCAGAGCTTTGTTGAATGACTTAAGGTCCATTTTGAGTTGTGCAGCATACTGTGCAAGCTCTTTTCGTGAGAACTTGCCTTGGTTTCTAAACAATTTATCGTGAAAAAGCCAGAACTTACCCTGAGCGAGAGCAGCCAAGGAAGCTTCGGCGGCCAACCCAGCCTTGGGATGTTGAGGGAGAGGATAATGTCGAAACACCACTCGAACCTCAGCTTGTCCATATTGCTCTTCCAAACGCTTAATCACCTTCATCACGGCCCAACAGTGGGGACAAACAAAGTCAGAAAAAAGAACAATGGTTAACTTTGCGTGCGAAGAACCATAGTCAGGATTTCCTGGGAATACAGGAACAAAATACACATGCCTCGCTTGCAAACGACGCTCCCTTACAGGAGTTGACGCTGGTTGTGAGACAGGCTTAGAACGCTTTGTCGAGAACAGAGCACTCCGACGAATACTCTGTGTTGTACGACCGTTGTGAACTGCTGTCATGACAGAGTCGACAACACCTCGCAACCGGGGACATCGCTGCAAATCAGTCTGGATACAGTGAGCCAGGGTCTGTCCACAACCACAGGGAAGCCGCAACGAATTCATAAGTTGCAAGGTGACCCGACGCTGGCCAACCGGCATCTGATGCCAAGCCAACTGCGGCAGATCCTTCATCGTTACGGGTTGTGAGGTAGCTGACACGACATGCGGACAGGGACGACATGAAACAGGAACAGCACGAGGAGGAAGAGTCGTGTTTTTGTTATGTTTGTGCAAAGCAAGACGTCGGCTCTGAGAGAGATGAGAGATTGGATGATTGGTCCAACGTACCCAAGTCTGTTCAGAAATACCAAAACGTCCCACCCAAATCCCAAACCCAAAGATAACAATGAGCCAACCAATCCACAGGATGTTTCCTGATTGTGAAGTTCCTTTTTGATGCATCCTTTGTTAGACCTTAGAATTGTCCTTAACGCAGCAATATCGATGAATTGAAGAACAAATCCCTTTGATTAAACACATGCACTCTCTGCTCAAGTATGAGTGGATTGACTCACACCCAATGAATCCCACCCAGGATTTCCTGACATAGATCTACCGTATGCAAGGCATTTGTGCATAGCCGATCATTGTCCGATCGTCAAGCAAAAAAACAGACATGGCAGAGTCCTTATTCCCGCTTTTCGGAAACACACACAGAAGAACATGGTACACTGCGATTCTATTTCCCAATCCCTCTGAGAAGGGGGAGACTCTCCTTCACATCTTGACAAAAAGAGCACTCTCACAGTATCTCGGAAAAATTGAATGATTGGGTAAGAACCCCCAATACAAGGCATGACAAAGGAACGCATCACTGATGAACGTAGTTACGACCCGTTGGTTTTCAACACTTGGGTGGCTCTTAATTTTGTTACTCACACCACTGTTTGTGGCTTGTTATACAGAACCCCCCAAACCCGGAGATGTTGGTTCGTTTCGGGTTGAATTTGTGGGAAATCCCAATTTGGGAGACTCGAAAAATCCCCTCCCTGTCGCCACAGGAAAAAGCCCTTTGACACTGCGCTTGAAGGTAACGGCCCTCAGTGCCGACGGAAAAGAGGACAAAGCCTACAGCGGCTATCTCTGTATTTTCTCGGATCGAGGTCTCTTGGTCAGTTCTCAGCGACCTCGCGAGATCAAAGGTGGAGTTATCGAAGAGGTTTTGGTTCGACTGTTTCTTGCTTTTGGCAAAACAACCATCTGGCTCACCTCTGTACCTCAAAATACATTGTGCCCCAACGCCACAGACCCATTGGATAAGTCCATTCCTCCTGTGGGTAAAGTTGGATCTGCTCCGGCTCTCACGTTTAAGCTGCTCTCGATCCGAGATGTCCAAGCGGGAACAGAAAGCCCTTTCAACTCTCCTCTCTTCAAGAAGTATGCGGTGGTGGGCTCGGGAAAGATGGTCGTCACTGCCGTCTCAAGCAACGGATTTCACGCGACAGACTTGGCAGCCTACAAGGATGGTGGGGGATTTCATTCACTATTCATCTTTACCTTCTCTGCACCCACCCTCGCTTTTGAGGATGGTGCTGTGCCTCGGACCCTTCAGGTCGGCGATCTCGTGTCCCGTGTCGAAGGTGGCATTGACGAATTCTCTGGACACACCCAGATGACGTTCCCAACCTTTGTCCCGACTTGGAAAGACAAGCCCGGTGGTCCTGTCGCAAAGATCGATCCCAAAGACATGCCCAAACCTGAGAAGTTTTCTGCCGGAGACACGTGGAGTCGAGGCAAGATGGAGCGATACGAGTCTGCTCTTGTGGAGATCAACAACGCGATCGCTCTGCCTGTAATCCAAACACAAGACGGATGGGACCAGTTCCGACAATGGCCTGTGCTACTTGTGGAAGCAGACAAAAGCAAAAATCAAACCCAGGCATCTTGTGAGAACTGGGTCCGCACAGAGCTTCACCTCCACGATGATCCTTCAAAAAACGGTGGAGAATACCGCCCCTGCTTGGGCCAATGTGAAGGCAAGCGCAGAGCCCAACAGGCCAAGTGTCAGACCAGTCTGACGGCATGCAAGGCAAAGCCCGGAGCCAACCAGAAGAAGTGTGAGGAAGACGACCGAGTCTGTCGAGAAGAAGGCAACAACATCTGGTTTAGCTGTTTCTTTCAATGCAGATTCAATAGAGAGCGCAAAGGAATACTCGACCGGGCCCGAAAAAAAGGCTGCAGCTACGCCATACTCTTGGTACAGAGCAGCTCCACCGTGCCTACGTACGATCCCCCCGATGCTTCCAATAAGAATCGCCGATTCCCTTATATTCGAGGCATTCTACAACAGGTCAAGGCTGGGGCTTTTTTCCAAATACTCAAGACACAAACCGACAAGAACAAGATCGACCTATCCAAACAGTTTGACAGTGAGATGTCGAACAATGGATTTGTGATCTGGGTCAGACAACCCAGCGATTTGTCCATCACCAAATAACAAGATCACCTCATCACTTCACACGCCACGTGACATATTCTCGCGAATCATAGAATCCGTGCTGGCTGTACCCAAAAGGAACCGACCATGATCAGACGAACGCTCCTGTTACTGCTTGGCCTCTGTCTGCTGAGCCCTCTCCCCGCAGGGGCTGGAGACTTCATCGATACCCGTATCACCTTTGGAATGTCCGATGACAACTTATTGCTGGGGCCAGGACTCAGCAATCCTCCCAGTCCTTCCACAAGCTTCATCCCAGGAAAACGAAATACGCTCTTCTTTGACAACTACAACACTCGATTCAGCGGCTTCGAGTCCCTGTCTCATATCGTCTTGTACAAGAAGTTGCCCTCCTTCTTTAAGGGTCTCACCACAGAGGCAGCTCTGGTTGTTCGTATGCTCTACCAAGCCCAAAAAAGGGACCGCTTCTTTGTCTTCAAAGACTCCAGCAGCTACTTGCAACTCACCTACGACTTTGTGCAATCCAAGACGCTCAAACGCAACATCGTCTTTACGGCATTTCCACTGAGTTCGGATCGCTTCCGACTCGGCTATAGCTACCGGCTCTCTTGGGCCGGTGACTCCACCTTTCCCCGCAGAACAGTTGTCAGCCCTGTCCCCGGGTTTAAGTTGCAGTTAAACTACGATCTAACTCCTGGTGTTCGCTTCTTTATGTTTGGTGGCGTTAAGACAGCTTTCCTTCAAAAGTTGGTGACCAAAGAACTGACAGAGGAAGAGGTCTCTGTGGGTGTACTGGCAGGTATGGGCATTCGTGCCGGTGGATTTCAGTTGGAAATGGGAGCGGCCTTCTTTGATAAAGGAACCTTTGCCAACACAGAGATCCGTGGAGAAACCATCTACTTCTACGGGCTGTCAGGCCAGCTCTCCTACAGCTACGGCATACCCATTGGCGTATCCATCGACTTTCGACTGTACCGCAACGATCCAAATATGCCTGCCCGCTTCTTCCGCGAAGAAAAATACACTCCTGGAAAGTTTAGCTTCGCGATCTCCTCCGAGCTGTCCTATGTTGTCAACATGCTTCAAAATGGCGATAAACTCGATGCCATATCACCCTTCCCTGGCCTCGCTACAGACCTCAACTTCCGAATGAAGTACGGCCATTTTCGCTTGCACGCTGATGTGATGTTTCGTGACATGGGCTTTATTCTCAAAAATGTTCCCGGCTTTGTGCCTTTCCAAACCTTCTCCTCCAACCAAAAAGTCACACCCGAATTTTTTGCCGCCGTTGGAGTGGACTACCACATTAAGAAAGCTCACTTGACCCTTGGCTTCAAAGGTGGAGTGCAACTCCCAGCAGCTTTTAAAGCGGCCCTACCAAAGGAAGTCACTGGTAATGTTGTGCCAGGAAGCTTGCAAGGCGAACAGATCGTTGTGGTTCGAGATGAAGGAGACTTCATCTTGCTACCCAGCAAAGACAAAAATGGAAATGCTGTTGATGTTCTTCCTGTCTTCAGTGTAAAGATCAACATGAAATGGCAACTGAGTAGCTTTATGGCAGTGATTGGTGAAGCACTTATCAGTATTGACCAAAACCAAACCCGCCTTGAACGTGGAACAGGAGAAGGCACTGTGGAGAGCCGAGTATTCATCGACCCACTCAAGATCGGCTTCAACCTTGTCCTTCAAGCCCGATTCTAAACCATGGCCAACTCCCCCTATCCCATCCGGACTTTGTCCTGTCCATTCTGTCGGACCCGTGTTCGGGAGAGGACTCCCACGCCCACAACATAAGAGTTTTTTTCTGATGAGACAAGGATGGCTGACTTCGCTGTTTAGCCCTGCCGAACATGCGGTGTTGCGATTATCAGCATTGACACCGCCACGCCCGAACGAAGCTGTGACACCCCTTTCCAATGCATCCTCACAACATGTGATTGAGATCGCCAGACAGGGAAAGCTCCTGCCGATCTTGGGCTGGAAGCTCAACCAAGAACAATCATCCGACCGGGTAGTTAAGGAACTGTTTCAAGGGTGGACAAAGGCCGCACAGCGAGAATTAAGAGTGGCCTACCAGCACGCTTGGGTTCTTGCAGAGCGACGTAAGATCTTTATGAGACAGATTCGTCAGTCACTGCGTTCTCATGAGATTCCCTACGCCCTACATAAAGGTATGGGATATATCAGCTCACTTTATCCCGATGATGCCATTCGATTGATGAATGATGTCGATCTTGTCATCAACCCAGAGGACAAGCAAAAAGTACGTAGCCTGATGGAGAAACAAGGATTGGAATACATGGTGTTAGAGCCACCTCACCCCTGTGCCCAATTGTTTCGACGCAACGATCAGCGATTCTACCTCGATGTACACCACCGTATAAGCTGGCCATACCAAACAAACATTCCCACCAAGGGACTGGTGAAGCAAGCGACACTGCTATCCACAGAGGACGATCGGGTGTTTGGCCCCACTGCACAATTCCTGTTTCATATCTACCACATGTGCAAAGAGCAACTGTTGAAGGAGCACACCCCCTTGCGTGCCTTTATGGAACTGCGAGAACTATACCTCAAGCTACAAGACTCCCTCTCCTCCGTAAAAGCCCGGGCCAAACGTTGGGGACTCTATCGTATGCTTTGCTGTGGCTTGTGGTTGCTTGCGCTCCTATTTCCAGGCTTATTGTCACCCAACGACATCCCAAGCACACCCGTGATAAAGAACTTGGTTGGCTTGATTCGCTACACAGAGAGACAACAACGCTGGCAGGCACTCCAAACACTCTTACGTGGGCTGTTTCTCCTTGCCACAATAGACCACCCTTCTCATCAGATCGCCTATCTACAACAACGAATCTATATCGAAGTGGTAAAAAAAAGATAACACACATGAACTGTACTCTTTTCAAGAATCCAAAGAAGAATGAATGGAGCAACCAAAGAAAGACTCACCCAATCCATGACAACTCACAGATGACAGGAAGTGACAGGAGAGAGATTGATGGCCAAGGGACAAGAAAAGATCGTTGTGATTGGTTTGGGCTATGTCGGCTTGCCGCTAGCCATCGGGCTCGCACGAAAGTTTCCGAATGTACTGGGATTTGACATCAACGCGCGGCGCATCGATGAGCTGCAAAGCGGCTATGATCGAACCCGTGAAGTAGAGAATGATGTGGTGGAGCAATCCACCATGACATTCTCCTCCAACCCGGAGTCCCTTGCAGGGCAAACATTCTATATCGTAACAGTTCCTACCCCTATCAGCCAAAACAAGCAACCGGACTTATCGATCCTGATCAATGCATCTCGTCAAATCGGTGAGTACATACAGCCGGGTGCCGTGATCGTCTATGAATCGACAGTCTTCCCGGGTGCCACGGAAGATATTTGTGGCCCCGCCATTGCAGAGACTTCCGGACTAAAACAAGGCGTTGACTTCAAGCTGGGCTACTCTCCAGAACGTATCAATCCCAGTGATAAAAAACACACCCTCGAACGCATCACAAAGATCGTCTCTGCGGAAGATCAAGAGACATTGGAGCGGGTCGTCGATGTCTACCGCCAAGTCATTCTCGCAGGCTTGCATCAAGCACCTTCGATCAAGGTCGCTGAGGCTGCAAAAGTGATTGAGAATGTACAGCGAGATCTCAATATTGCGCTGATGAATGAACTCGCACTGATCTTTGATCGCATGGACATCCGTAC
>JALTMC010000736.1:0-2840 GCA_027005175.1 Myxococcales bacterium | reverse complement strand
TCCGTACAGCTGATGTCCTCGCAGCCGCCGGAACAAAGTGGAACTTTTTGCCTTTTGTTCCGGGCCTTGTGGGAGGCCACTGCATTGGCGTTGACCCCTACTACCTTACAGCCAAGGCTGAGTTGTTGGGCTACCACCCAACCGTCATCCTCGCAGGACGCCGAATTAACGATGATATGGGGCGGCATATTGCACAGCGCACAGTGAAGCTACTGATCGAAGCAGATGTGACAGTGAAGCAAGCCAAAGTTGGCATCCTCGGCCTGACATTTAAAGAAAATGTACCCGACCTTCGAAACAGCCGGGTCCCAGACATTATTGAGGAACTTCGCTCCTTCGGCATCAAGCCCCTTGTTCATGATCCTCTTATATCACCCGAAGAAGCAGAGGTAGAATACAACCTCTCTCTCAGTCACTGGGATCAAATGCAGGAACTCGACGCTGTCATTGTCGCAGTGGGACACAAGGAGTTTCTAGACCGTCCCCCCTCCGAGATCTTTGGTTTACTCCGAGAAGACGGTGTGCTGGTCGATGTCAAAACGGTCTTTGCTTCCGAAGAGGTACCCGCCAATTTCAGATACTGGTGCCTCTGAGCCAACAAAGTCTGAGTTCTGAGAAGCCTTCTGGGAGAGTGTTCATGCAAACAGCGTCATGTCCAATAAGGTGCCTCTGATGAAAGTCTTGGTTCTGGGAAGCCTTGCACACTCTCTCGTCAACTTCCGCGGTCTCCTGTTGGAGGCGATGGTCAAGTCTGGTCATGAAGTCTCAGCCTGGTCCGGCCAGCCCGATGACAGCACAATCTCTTGGCTTCACGAACGCAACATCTCCTTCCAAGAACTCCCTTTGGCCCGAGCCAAGATCGATCCTCAAAAAGATCTGCAACTGCTGTATTTCCTCACCCGACAGATGAGAAAGCTCAAACCGGATGTTGTCTTTTCCTATACCATCAAACCGGTCATTTATGGCTCCCTTGCCGCTCGCATGGCGAGCGTTCCCTCCACATACTCTCTCATTACAGGCTTGGGTTATGCCCTGATGGGACAGACCAGTGTTAAGCGGAAGCTGCTCAGGAAACTGAACTGCCAAATGTACCGCACCAGCCTCGCCAACAACCGCATGGTGTTCTTCCAAAACCCAGATGACCTGGGGTTTTTCATTCATGAAAAGATCCTCCCTTCGGCGGAGAAGACCTGTCGCGTCAATGGTTCAGGTGTTGACCTTGCACACTATCGACCACTCCCCATTCCTGCCCACCCGTTGCGATTTCTCTTGATCGCAAGGCTTCTCTATGACAAAGGTATCGTAGAGTATATTCAGGCAGCACGCGAACTCAAAGCTCACTACCCCGATGTTCGGTTTGGGTTGTTGGGTCCCATCGATCCCAATCCTGCCGCGATTCCCATGAAATCCGTACAACAATGGGTCAAAGAAGGTGTGATCGAATACTACGGCAAGCAAAGTGATGTTCGGCCCTACTTAGCTCAAAGCAGTGTGTATGTTTTACCCTCCTATCGGGAAGGGACTCCACGCTCTGTCTTAGAAGCGATGGCCACAGGTAGACCTGTCATTACAACACAGGCACCCGGTTGCCGAGAAACAGTCCAACACGGGAGAAATGGATTTCTTATCCCTGTTCGCTCTGTACGCCCGTTGATTGCTGCCATGGAACAATTCATACAGAAACCTGCTTTGCTTGCATCGATGGGTCAAGAGAGCTTACAACTCGCTCGTGACAAGTTTGATGTTCATCACGTTAACCGTATCTTACTCGATCGGATGGAGCTATCCTGACGCTCGATGTTTTCAAATAGGTACATTGTACGAAGAGAGGAAGCCGTGTCGAAAGTACTGGTAACTGGAGCTGCTGGATTTATTGGATATCATCTGGCACAACGTCTATTAACCGATGGCGATGCAGTACTGGGCATCGATAACATCAATGACTACTACGATGTCACACTCAAAAATGCACGTCTGGAGCAACTCCACCAACATGACTCTTTTACATTTGAAAGACTCAACCTCGAAGACGCAGACGCCTTGGAAAAGGTATTCGCCTCCTACAAGCCCGACTATGTTGTGAACCTCGCAGCCCAGGCAGGGGTTCGATATTCCATTGAAAACCCAATGGCCTATATCAATAGCAATCTGCTCGGTTATCACAATGTTCTGGAAAATTGTCGGCATCACCCTGTCAAACATCTGATCTTTGCTTCCTCAAGCTCTGTCTATGGCTCCAACACCAAACAACCCTTCTCTGTCCAACACAATGTAGACCACCCCTTGAGCCTGTATGCGGCAACCAAAAAGTCCAATGAGTTGCTTGCACACTCGTACAGTCACCTCTATCGCATCCCTGTCTCCGGCCTGCGATTCTTTACCGTTTATGGGACATGGGGTCGTCCTGATATGGCGATGTTCCTCTTCACAAAAGCAATCCTTGAAGACAAACCCATCAATGTCTTTAATTATGGAAAGATGAAGCGTGACTTCACCTATGTTGATGATGTTGTCGAAGGAATTGTGCGCTTGCTGCCCCACATCCCGACTCCCGATCCCAACTGGTCAAGCGATGAGCCCAACCCCAGCTCAAGCACCGCTCCCTATCGCATCTACAATATCGGAAACAACCAGCCCGTTGAGTTGATGTATGTGATTGAGCTGATCGAAAAGAATCTGGGGAAAGTCGCGAAAAAAAATATGATGCCGATTCAGCCCGGAGATGTCCCCTCCACGTACGCTGATGTCCATGCACTCCAACAAGCGGTTGGATTTAAACCAGAGACCTCCATCGAAGATGGAATTTATCGATTTATTGAATGGTATCGAGAGTTCTATCA
>JALTMC010000735.1 GCA_027005175.1 Myxococcales bacterium | reverse complement strand
ATTGCTCGCTAGCAATAACCTCTGCACCTGTGAGTAGCCGTAGTGATGAGCCTGGCCATAGATATCACGCACTTGCTGGTAAGTCAGAGCATGGGTGGCGTCGGGTTGATCCTGAAGTGCTACAAGCAAGGGTGTTGCTTTTGAGTCATGTGCACTTTCTTGTGCGATCAAATGAAGCAACTCCACCTGTACTTCAAGCGGCAATGTTAGCAACGTCTCGCCGAAGATCTCACGTCGCATCTTCTGCTCCGACAACACAGACATGCGCAGCTTGAGTTGTTCAAATATCTCTTTCGCCTTGTCTTGGTATTTTGCACGATCGAGTGCAGTCAAAGATGGCTCCTTTTTCTGTAAGAGCGGATCTCACTCATCATCGTCATCGTCATCATCATCTTCATCGTTGGAGCCGGAAGTGGATGATTTCGGTGGTTGTCTTTTTCTTTTGCGAGGTTTTAAGGCTGGTCTTTTGCGTCGGGAGCTGGGGGGTTCCACAACACGGATTTCGATGTCACGCACGTTCTTGGGTGGAACCCATAAGAGCGCAAACGTTGTGCTTGTTCCTGCTGCCAAAACCTTGCGTGAATGTCTTCGTAAGGCTCTCTGCCAGCCGCGAATCTGGCTGGATGAATGAAGTGTATTTAACCGTGTGGGAGTTGGCTGCCGACAACAACGCATTCGTCCTGTGCGTTGGTTTGTTTTGGTGTGAGTGTAGCGAATGACCAGATCGGGCTCACGTCGGCTTTGGTGGTGTGTGTTTTGAAGGCTTCCTTGAATGACGAGATACTGACCGCGTTTCCTTTTGCGCCATTGGTAACGAATCTTACGGATACTCCAGTGAGATGATTCTCCAACAAAGGTACTCTTGAGACGTTTCCACTCCAGATTTTTTCTGGTAAATGTTCCGTATTCCAGAGATGTCCAGAGCCACGCGAAGACAAGGAAAAATCCAACAAGGAAACAAGAGCGTACAATCATGGGTATTGCGGTGTACCAGAGTTCTTGTCTTTGTTGGCTCCGGTCGCGGAGTAAGAACTCTACGCTTGGGGCTTCCTCTTCGTGAGGAGGTGGCTCTGCCTTATCGGATGGCGTGTTCTTGGCTTGTGTTGTTTTCGGTGCTGATCGTGGCGTCAGTGTTTGGGGCTTTTTCGGTTCTAACACTCCACCCAAAACGCCTCCAGAAGAGGGATGGGGTGGGGAAGATGGTTCCAACACTTTCTTTGTTGGCTGAGCAGAGTCAGAGGTCTTGGGTGAGGATGTTGCCTCTGGAATTTCTGGAAGATCGAGCCAGCTTTCATCGGGCTCTCTCTCTCGGGAGGGTGGGGGGACTTTCTGGTTGTTAATTTCAGGTAAGTCCCACCAACTATCGGACTCTTTGGGGGTTGGTACAGAGGAGGGCGGTGGAGTTCGAGGTGCTTCTTCAAAGAACTCATTCACACCAAGCGGTGCGTTGTCAGAGGTCTGGGACGAAGCTTGATGTGTGGTTGGCTCAGGCTCTAGGTTCCAGTGTGATTCATTGGCTTCAGGCTGCAAGGCAGAGGGATTGACCCAAAAGGTGGCCCGGCAGTTGGAGCAGCGCACTAATGTTCCGGCTGGCGGGAGCTTACCATCAGGGATACTAAAACGTGTCTCACAGAACTGGCAGCGAATGATCATGCTTCTCAACATTTCGGCAAATGGATGATGAAGGGCTCTTGTATCGTACCGATGCGGGTGAGACACTCGAAGCGGGCAACGTCATTACAGCATGGCTTGAATTTTTTGAATCTTTTGCTGGACCTTTCGATAGTTTTTGTCGAGCAGCGCGACTTCTTCAAAGTATTGCAATGCGATGGCATAGCGTTCGCTTTGCTCACAAGCTAGAGCGATCTCGTACAATGTGTCGAGCCGCTCTTCTGTACTGATACCAGGGATGTGGAGTGCTCGTTTGTAAGACGTGAGAGAGTCTTGTAGCTGACCTTGTAAGCCATAGCAGTTGCCGATCATCTTGTGGGCATCGATCAAACGATGTCCCCCTTCGATGCAGGTCTCAAAGGCGTCGATCGCCTGTGCATACAAGCCCATGCCTTGGTAGGCCATACCGAGGTCAAAATGGGTTTCACCCTCCTCTGAGCCGATCTCCTTTTTTACGGCACTGGCGAAGTCTGCGATATCTTGGGCAGCGCGGTCACGTTCTTTTTCAGAGCTAGAACCCAACACGGAGTCCAAATCTAAGTCGAGGAAGAGGTCTTCTTCCGATTCCTCTTCTTGTTGTTTCAGAGAAGCCTCGACCTCTTGCTTTCCACGACGCGCCACGTCATTGTGGGGATCGTCGGCCAGGATCTGGCGGTAGATCTCTAGGGCATAAGCAAACTCTTCTTGTTGAGTGTAGCGGAAAGCTTGCTCGAATTCTTCGGCGTAAGGGGAGTCATCGTTGAGTGCTCGCAATACCAACGAGTCGGTCACATGGATCTCTTCTTGTGAGAGAGAGAGTCCAATGTCGCTATCGGAAGGCGTTGGCTCTGCAGGGACTTCTTCTGTAGAGGCGTCGAGGGGCTGGGGGGTAAACGCTGGGCGTTTCACCGAGAGATCTTCTTCCACTGCTTCGAGCAACATCGAAGAAACCGAGTGATCATCTTCCTGAATGTCCAAATTAAACTCTTGTGAGGGAGCATCGTACAGTGTTTGTGGTAGTTCAGAGGAAGCTAGTGAAAACGGTGCAGGCGCGACGGAAGGAGTTGTTACAGCAGGCTCTGGGGATGCCAGAGCAGAGCTGCTCTCCGTCTCATTGTCTTTGGCCTGAATTAATGCTTGCAGACGGGCTGCCGCAGCCTCCATTTCCGACATCGGAGCCGAATCCGAACTGTCTACAGCTTGTTCTACCACAATTGGCTTACTAAGGAAGGCATAGGCTTGATCGTCTTCTTCTTCTTCGATTGTGGCGTTGGGATTCACGCGCTGGAGTGCTCGCGCAAAAGGGTCTTCCTCTGTCGGAGGAACTGAGGGCGGGGGAGCTGCAAAAGATGGTGGTGGAGCAAGGGGGGCCACTGGAGCAGATGCCACCAGAG
>JALTMC010000734.1 GCA_027005175.1 Myxococcales bacterium | reverse complement strand
CGGGAAACAAGAAAGTAGGCCGTGACATCGAACCCCGAAAATTGCAATTGTGATCCTCAAGGATAAACCGATCGAAAGATTGGTGAAAGCCGATCGTGTTCAGCGACTGAGCAAGTCATTGTCAGTTCTCTGGACATGGTGTCGAGAAAATAGACACCTTCCTCTCAAAGAGCGATATCGAAAGCTCTGCCAGAAAGTACAAAGACATAGATTGAGTCGAAGATTGAGTCGTTACTTGAGTAGGGGGGTCAGTTCGGTAGCTTCTTGCGATTCGTGGTTCTCTGCTTCTTGAGTTACTTGGTCTAACCGTTCACTGATGATACTGGCGATTTGGTCGATGGCGGGCGACGTGATGATGGTTTCGTGGTTTCCTGGAATGGAGTGGACTTCAACACGGTCACCGACGTGGGTGTCCCACCCAAGAGATGGACCCGCTGCAAGGAATGCAACACCCGGTTCTTTGGCCCGAAACAGTGTGATCTTGCCTGAGTACGGTACTGTGAAGTAGCGGCCTTGGGCACGCATATAGCTGTCGTTGACTTCTCTTGCATACACGAGCAATGGGTCAATGGATTGTTGTTTCTTGTCTGCATGTGGGCTGTGCTCCAGGATGTATTTGACATTCCATCGGATCGCACCGAGGAATTGATCGAGTAGTTTTTTTGCGCCTTGGAGCTTTCCATAACGCAGCCAGTCGCGGATACTCATCTTGCGGGCATGGGAGGCGGCGAGGGTGTCTATCATCGCAAGTAGGCCGACGGACTGTCCCGCTGCGGCGAATTGTTGTGCCATTTCATAGCCAATGACGCCTCCACCGGAATAGCCGAGTAAGCAGTAGGGACCGTAGGGATCAACCTCACGGATAGCCGCGACATAACTTGCAGCCATATCCTCAACCTTTTCTTGAGGTGGTAAGCGACCATCGACACCGTGTGCTTGTAGTCCATAAAGGGTGTGGCGACCTTTGAGGGCATCAGCAAGAGGCTTGATCGAAACAATATTTCCAGCAGCACCGTGAATCCAGAAGAGAGGCTGGCTGTTTGAATGGCCTTCTGCGATCTTAACCAGAGGGGACCAGCCATCTCTGCTTCTGGTACGTCGTGGGGCTTGGGTCTGTTTGTGTTTTGCAGGTTCAGGGTGTCCTTGGTCCACCGATTCCGCTAGTACGGGAGTTCGCCCTAAGCGTTCATCAACAAGTGCCGCCAACTTGGCAACAGAGGGTGCTCCAAACAGTGTCGCGATTCCAAAGTCGACACCGAGGGTTTTACGGATACGAGCGAAGAGTCGGACAGCAGCGAGTGAATGACCACCGAGTGCAAGGAATTCATCATCAGGTCCTGCATTGTCAATACCAAGTAGTTCGGAGAACATGGCAGCGATGGCTGTTTCTGTTTCAGTGAGAGGTGGTCCTGCGGGGGCCTTGCTGGCAACAGCCTCTGGTGGCTTGTGTGGGGCTGTTCTTCTGGTATAAAGACGGTCCAATTCTCCCAGCGCCATCGATGAAACGATGACCTGTTGTGTGTTTGCATGAAACACACCTTCAAACAACGTTGGTGCTTCTTGGGAGCGCAGCCCATTGGCCAGCAGTCTTTGCAAAAAATTGAGTGATTGGGTGGAGGCCTCGACGGCGACCTCATTAAAGATATCTCGTGGGATTGCTCGCAAGGAAAACCCCTTGAGTTCACCCACGATCTCTCCGTCGGGAGCAGAAAGTGTGACGTCGAATTCAACTCGCTCCAGTTCTGTTGAACTTGCCAAACGCACTTCAGAGAGCAGCTCTGCGGGTAGAGGGGCGAAGAAGGTCAGGCGATGTGTGGTGCCAGGCACGAAGAGATGAGTTTTTCTTCTGGATTCAGAGATCAGGTGAAGGCCGAGAGTAGCTGCCATATCGAGCAGGGCGGGGTGTGCATTGTAGTCTTTGAGGTCGCCTTGGTGTTTGGATTCCAACTTTAACCGCCCGTGGACCTGCTCTTCTCCGATGTGAAGTGCGACGATATTGTTCCAGCGGGGACCAAAAGATATAACGTCCCTTTGCGCGATAAACTGCTCGTCCTTTTCATGGGAATCATCGAGACTGTTGGATACCTTTCGGTTGGGCTTTGCGATCTTTGTTTCAACCAATGCTGCTGTTCGAAAGTGAACAAGTGGGGTCTCACTTGTGTCTGCCCGGCTTGATACTTCAATGTGCCAGAGATCGGGAGCGGTTTGGCTCATGTGAGTTTGGACAAGCCGCGTTGCGCCGAAGGGGATTTGTAACAAATCAAGAAGCTCGATTCCTTCAAAGGTTACAACTTTTTCCGGTAAAACGATCGTGGACGCAGCCAGGGCCATCTCCAAATACGCTGTTCCTGGTAGGACTGGGATGTCTGCGATGATATGTTCGCGCAAAACCCACAGACTCGAAGGATTGAGGATCGCTTCAAAGGTACTGTTGAATTCATCGGAGCTTTGGAGCTTTCCAAGCAGTGGGTGGACACGGGTGGCGTCTGTCTCATCGTTGTTGGGGGAGGTTTCGATGCGTGTGGCAAGGCCAGTGTCCTGCCAGATCCCCCAATGGATGCTTAGTCCGTCGGGGCGGCTGGCTGCGAGAGCGTCAAGAAAAGCATTGCCTGCAACATAGTCTACCTGTCCTGGCGGACCAAGGATGACACTTGTTGAGGAGAAGACAGCAAACAGGTCGATAGAGCCCGGTGGCAGGAGCTGTGAGAGGAGCAATCCTCCATGTAATTTGGGGGCCAGAACACGGTGTGTGCCTGCTTGTGACTTGGTCGCGATGGGGGCGTCATCCACGATCCCGGCTGCGTGAAAGACTCCATCCATTTGACCCCACTTTTTTCGGACTTGCGCCAGACAGTGTTTCATGGATTCAATATCTGTGACATCCGATGAAAGCGCGAGAACATTCTCTCCCAATTTTTTCAGAGCTGCATATGCGTCTGTAGGCAGCGTGTCGATGTGGCGTCGGCTGATCAGTGCGACTCGGGCTTTGTGCTGAAGGACAAGGTGTTGTGCTAGCAATCGGCCCAGATCGCCAAGACCACCTGTAAT
>JALTMC010000733.1 GCA_027005175.1 Myxococcales bacterium | reverse complement strand
GTGTGGGTCCATTCAATGGCTATTTTTGTAAGAGACGGACAGGGGTCGGATGAAACTCACAGCCAAGCTAGTTTCCTTTCTTGTATTATGTATTTTGCTGCTGGTTGTTGTAGACAGCTACCTGCTGGTAGAACGCACAAAGTCAATTCTGTATGAGGATACAGAGCGAAGTATGCATATCTTAGGCTTGGCGGTTAAAAATCTGGTCAGTGATACATGGCGAAAGTATGGCCAAAAGCAGGCAATGGAGATCATCCAGGACGCCAATATTCGCTCACAACATGTAAAAGTTCAGTGGATCGAGTCCAAAACCGTCCTCCAACGTTATTGGCCACAACAAAAACCGGGCTCGATTCGTACTGTTCGAGAACAAAAAAACACAAGGACTCATGTTGTTCATGCGTATGTTCCAGTCCAGCTCCCTCGGGGATGGGGGGTTTTAAAAATATCACAGTCTTTAATTCACCTGGAGCAGCAGGTGCAAACGATTCAAAATCGCACGATATTCTGGATCGGGGGGATCGGGATTATCGGGGGGCTTGCGGTCTTTGTATTTGGTTTTCAGGTCATCGGAAGACGTCTGCAATTGCTGATCGAGAAAGTGAGACAAATAGGAGAGGGAGACCTCCTCTCCACCATCAAGATGGGGGGAGATGATGAGTTGACGGAGCTTGCTACAAGTCTCAACCAAATGTGTGTTCAGATGCAAAATGCCCAGACTCAAATTCAAGCGGAAACACAAGCTCGGCTGGAAGCGATGGATCAGCTGCGACAATCGGATAGACTCCGAGTGGTGGGTCAGTTGGCTTCAGGTGTGGCTCATGAGCTGGGTACACCATTAAATGTCATCTCAGGAAGAGCAAGTTTAATATACAAACAACTTCTAACACAAGAGGAAGTCACACACAGCGCAGGGATCATCAAACAACAAGCGGAACAGATGACTACGATTATTCGCCAACTTCTCAACTTTGCGAGAAGACGATCACCTCAAAAAATGCAAGCCGACTTGTGGCAACTTCTGGAGCAAGTGTACGAACTCTTAGAGCCCATCGCACACAAGCACGATGTGTCCATTCATTTGAAAAAAGAAGAGGTGCCTTCCGTTCGGGGTTTGATTCAAGCCAATCAAATTCAACAGGTGATGACCAACCTGTTGATGAACGCAATACAAGCTTCTTCTCCAGGCCAAACCATACAGATGGGCTTGACAAGTACATGCCGAAAGCTTCCTTTAAAAGAAGGTCCCGAACAGCTTTGTTTTTGTTTGTTTGTACACGATGAAGGAAAAGGCATCCCTGAAGAACACTTACACCAAGTGTTTGAACCTTTTTACACCACAAAAGATATTGGCGAAGGGACAGGCTTGGGGCTTTCGATCGCTTATGGCATCATTCAAGAGCATGGTGGATGGATCGAGGTCACGAGTGAGCTTGGTAAAGGAAGTCAGTTTAACGTTTTACTCCCTCAGGAGAGTTAATCATGGAGTCAGTGGGTGGACGAATTCTTATTGTAGATGACGATCGCAATATGTGCGAAATGCTCGAACTGGATCTTCGTCGTCGTGGTTATGCTCCTCAATGGTTCAACAACCCAATCGAGGCACAAGAGTGCCTCAACACCACCAATTTTGATGTCATTCTAACAGACATCAAGATGCCCCAAATGAACGGGCTTCAATTCTGTCAACAAATTACCGAGCAACGCCCCGACATCCCAGTGGTTGTGTTCACAGCCTTTGGAAGTATGGAGACCGCCGTCGCCGCAATCCGAGCGGGTGCTTATGATTTTGTGATGAAACCCATTGAGTTGGACTTGCTTGCTTTGCAGCTTGAAAGAGCACTCAAACACAGAACCCTACAAGAGAGAATCAAGCTATTAAGTGAGGAAGTGGAGCGCAGTAAATACACGGATCTCCTCGTGGGAGAAAGCCCCGCCATGTGGGAGTTATACAACCGCCTCGAACGATTGAAAAGCTCTGAAACATCCCTGTTACTGCATGGGGAAAGTGGGACAGGAAAAGAGTTGGTGGCTCATGTCCTACATCATCAAAGCTCTCGAAGCAACGAGCCCTTTGTTCCCGTAAACTGCGGAGCCCTTCCAGAGAATTTGCTGGAAAGTGAATTGTTCGGCCATGTCAAAGGTGCATTTACGGGGGCAGAAAAAAGACATAAAGGATTGTTTGAACGAGCGCACAAAGGAACCCTCTTCCTCGACGAAATCGGAGAGATGCCTCTCGGCTTACAGGTCCGCTTGCTACGAGTCATTGAAGCAGGCTCTGTTCGACCCGTTGGTGGAGAAGAAGAGATCTCCTTTGATGTTCGAATTATCGCCGCCACACACAAAGATCTGGAACTCGCTGTGGAAGAAGGTACATTTCGAGAAGACCTGTTTTTTCGGCTCAATGTGATTCAACTCGACATCCCTCCTTTGCGATTTCGAGAGAATGACATCCTCATCCTAGCACAGCATTTTCTTCAAAAATTTGCAGCATCAACAAAAAGAGATGTCCAACAGCTTTCCAAACCAGTCATAGAAAAACTTCTAGCGTACCCATGGCCAGGAAATGTACGAGAGCTTCGCAATGCAATGGAGCATGCCGTAGTCCTAACACGACACCAAACGATCGTTATGACCGATCTGCCGAAAAAAATTCAAAACTACAAACGATTGGGTCTTCCTTTGACACCCTACCAAGAGAACTCCCAAGCTCCACTCGTATCTCTGGACGAAATGGAAAAGCAGTACATTCTTCACGTACTCGAAAAAGTAGGTGGAAGCAAAACGGTTGCCTCCAAAGTCTTGGGAGTGGATCGCAAAACACTCTATCGCAAGCTTCAAAAATACCTGGACTAGCAAGCTTCAAAAATACCCGGACGAAATAGCCAATGGGCAAGACCCCTCCCCCTATCACTTTCTGATGGCCCACGTGGTTCGAACCGCCGGTCCGCCTTGTGTAACTGATTGAAATCATTAGTACCCTATTTTGAGTTTGGCCCAAAATTGCGAAACTCCACCAAGAGCTTGCTGGCTAACTCATTGAAATGTTTA
>JALTMC010000732.1 GCA_027005175.1 Myxococcales bacterium | reverse complement strand
CCTGAGTCCATTTTGTATCAAGTTGGAGACATTCTTACGAATGACTCAAATTCCATACGATACTGCCTTGGGCTATCCAGCACAGGCTCCCAAAGGAAAGCTGCCCTATATCGAATACGGTGGGAATATCGTATCCGATTCTTCTATGATCGTGGATTTTCTTATGGATACGTTTGATGTCTCTCTCGATGTCACTCTTGACAACAGACAGACTGCTGTAGGGCGGGCCTTCCAAAGTATGATCGAAGAACACCTCTATTTTGCGATTGTATTCTTTCGTTGGCAAGATGAAGAGGGCTGGAACTCGTACCAAAGCTTTGTGACCCAAACGATTCATCAGGCTGGTGCGCCGATGTGGTTGGCTTCGACGTTGGCGAAGATGTCACGCAAAAGTGTTCTAAAGTCTTTGTTGGCACAAGGTACTGGGCGTCACCGTGCTACTGAAGTTGCAACGCTAGCTCGCCAACAGATCTCGGCGATCTCTAACTTCTTGAGTACAAAACCTTTTTTTCTCGGTGAGAAACCTTCGTCTATGGATGCAACGGTATATGCTTTCTTGGAGAGCATTCTTGTGCCTCCTCTGGATAACCCTCTGCGAGAGCATGCATCAACTCTGACCAATGTCGTGACTTATTGTGAACGGATGCGCAATCTTTATTGGAGTGACATCAAAATTCCGATGCAATTCTGGGCGGCAGCTACCCCACTTTCCGAACAGTAACCAGGAAAGCCGTCGTTCTTCTCTCTTTGAGGAGTGAGTTGGAGCCGTCGTTCTTCTCTTTGAGGAGTGAGTTGGAGCCGTCGTTCTTCTCTTTTTGAGGAGTTTTCTTCCGTGTCAGGGTTGGTATCCCCACCTTACAGCGACAGCATCCAGGTCAAATCCGGCATTGTATTGACCGCACCAGAGCTTGGCGTCTGGGTGTTTGTGACTTAAATCTTCGATCTTGATAAATCTCGCAAAGGGTAATCCCACATCTTCCAAGTCAAAGACATCTCCTCCAGCTTTGTTTGGGTTGTATGGATCGATAGAATTGTCTGGGTGCGAGTAGACCTCGCGAACTCCCGCGCACTGAGGGAAGGGCCACTGTGTTTTCTCTGGATGACAAGGGTAGGAATACCACTTTTTCCCATCGATACTCACCGAGATCTTTGCCGGTTCAGAGAAGGTCTCTTTTCCACCATAACTGAATGCATTTTCAAAGATGATGAAATCGACACCGGGTCCATTGGCTATGAGAGGGGAGGAGAATTCCAGGATGATACTTCCACCACAGCCGAGAGATACCACATGCAAAGAGCCTTTGGAGCGACCTAGGCCCCTGGGGGGTCCTTGAATCATCTTGGGAAACCCTTCTTGCCCATACGTTGCCCCACCTTTGGGTGAAAAGGATAATACCTTTTGCAAAAAGCCAGCTCCGGGCTCTCCCCATTCATAATCGGGAGGGATTCCTGCGTCTTGATTCAGTCCTTCAAGAGAGGTGAGCCTTCGATTCTCCCAGATCGGGCTCTCCTTTACTCCACCATCGTCATGAGCTTCTGCAAATTCACGGGTTCTCTTTTTTTGTGTTTCCTTCTCTGTGCTTTCAAGGTCTTTTGTGACAGACTGACCGCAAGCAGCCCACCCGTACATAAGAATGACAGAGCCAAATACAAGTGCCAGATATCGAAACATCGAATGCCCTATCTTATTCATAAAACACCACCGACATCGGTGGGAGGCCGATATTTAAGGGGGTTTGTGTGAGTTCTTTGTTGGTTCTGGTGTCGAGTATCCGAATCCCGGGAGTTTTGGGATGTCTCTCTACAATATATAATTTACCGCTTGGGTGGTATGCTATCGAGAAGAGTGTGTAGCAGGCACCTTGTGTCAAACAAGGGGAGCTGAGAATCACTGTGCCCACTTTGCCAGAGCTTGGATTGAAGGATACAAGCTCTGTTTTCCAGTTGTTCCCTGTGCGAATCGCATAGGCTTTGGTTTCTGAAACAATGGCAAAGCTCGATAGATTTCCACCCAGCTCCTTCTCACTTAAAGCTACCCCAAGGGATTGTTGTCGAGTGAGGTCAAACTTTTCCAGAAGACCATCAAGAACAACCTTTGTGCCGCTCATCCAGTTGCCGGGCTGACTCACATACAAGATCCCTTTGTGTTCATCGATTCCATACGGATTTCCGGCTTTCGTATCAAGTTGTTTCACCACTTTGTCCTGCGATGTATCGATGAGGGCAATCTTGCCATTGTGTTGACTGGTAAATCTTTGGTTTCGATTTAACCGTTGCGCCAGCACCCATACGTGGTCCTTATGTTGGTACATCTGAGCTAGTTCGGGTAACCCGTCTTCTGCACAATGTTTCTTGATACACCGCTTTGACTCGCAATCACCGGCACTCTGACACGTCTTCTTTCCTGCTTCAGCGAGGAATCCAAGATCGATCTCTTTCAATTTTTTGCCTGAGAGTGGCTCTACTACGAGGAGGCTGCTGCTTCCTAAACGGCTGATATATGCTTTGTTGGAATTCAATACAACGATATCTTGTGGATTGGTTTTGGGTCCAACAGAGTACTGCTTTACCAACGAAAATAACTTGGTATCCATGACTTGGATATTGTCGTGGGTTAAACGATTCACGACGAACATATACCCGTTCCAAAAACGAGCCACAGCATCGTTGGATACCGGTCCTTTGGCGGGAAGTAGTTTGTTTGTGGAGACGCTCAAGGTCCCAAAGGCACCACTTTCTCCCAACATCCCAATCACAAAAGCCTTGGGTCCCGATGTATCAGAGACTCCACCGTCTTGTTCACGGAGTTGTGGCTGTTGAGAACAAGATATCGTTAAGAAGGTCCCAAAGAAGAGCCATACAAACAGGTGAATTCTCATGCTGCGATATCCATTTGGTGTTGCTGTTTCCATTCGGTGTTGCTGTTTCCATTCGGTGTTGCGCTGTCCATTCGGTCTAACCAAGGGGGTGGGGGAGGGACTTTGAACCCGCCCCCTTCTACCCGATTGATTCGATGATTCGATGGGAGAACTGTGGAGCAAAGTTTTCTTCT
>JALTMC010000731.1 GCA_027005175.1 Myxococcales bacterium | reverse complement strand
TGCTGGGGGTACTGCTCTTTTGGGTTGCCCTGGAAGTCTTCTCCACTCCGTTGCTTGCACCCTCTGCTTTGTTTCGGCTCTTTCGTGACTTAGGGTTTGCCATGAGCTGCTCCTTGCTTCAGAGTTGAAGGAGTTGTGGTCGGGAGACTTTTGCTCAGATCCTGAAACACACGAATGAAGGGACCTCTCGTGTTGGAGAGGATGGTCTGAAAGCTGCCTGCTAGCTTTTGATAAAACAAGTACCGAATATAAGCCTGACCCGTACCAAACGCTTCAACCGCCTTTCGCAAACCTTCCGCATTTGCCTTGTTTTTGAGTAAGATGACTTTGGCTTTGGCTTGACCTCTTGCAAGGATGATCTTAGCGTCGTTTCGCGCAGCCTGAAGTCGAAGCTTGGCGTACTGTAACTTCTTCAGAGCGTTGATGATCTCCACTTGCTTCCGCTGCTCTGCTTTGGTGATCGCAACAGAAACATCCGCTTGCGCCTGCTTTTGATACTTCGCCCTGTATTGCAATGTCTTCTGGATGGAAAGCTGCTTTTGCTGTTTTTCTCGCTCCATCTGCTGAACATACTTCTCACGTAGACGGATCGCGATCTCTCGCTGTTTGATGGGCTTTACGATCCCTTCGGGCGGAATCACATTCTTTACCAGAGTGCTGCGAATAATGATCGCTTGTGTGCCACATGCTTTTTTCATCCCACTCAAAAATTCATCCTGAAACTGTTGTCGAGTTTTTCCTCCAATAAAATCACGGGCCAGATACTTGGACCCTTCGATTCGACTAAAACCCCTGGCATAGGGCAAGATAACTTTGTCTACAATATTTTTGATCACCCGATCCTTGCTGTCTAGTTTGTCGACGTACTTGACGAAGACTTCGGCCACACGTTTGCGATCGATATACCATTCGATGGTGCCATCCATGGAGATCTTGAAACCATCTTTGGAGGGAAACGTGATTCCCCGTTGACCATGCATCTCGAATTTATGGGCACGAACATCAACAGGGACGACCTTCTTGATGTAGGGATTGATATAGTAATCCCCCTCATCAAGGGTCTCTTTTTGTACGCCACGCTCCCCGTTATTGGTGATAAACATGTTTGGTTCTTTTGGCTCTTTTCCTGATATTCTGATCACAACACCAAGGTGACCTGCAGGGATGGAGATCTTGGGGTGCAGCTCGACTCGGAAAGCATAGGGATTAATGGTGTGACGGCCCGGCCGAAGGACCTTGGCTAAGATCCCTTTTTGACCCTCTCCTGCAAGCACCTGACCCTTGGGTAAGGGAGCTCCATACAAGCGAATCAAAACACCAAGCTGGCCCTCGGGTACTTCGATTTTGTCAACGATCTTTGCTTCCCAGGTGTAGGGGTTCAGAAAATGCCATCCTTCAGGATACATCTTCAACTGAATCCCCTTTTGCTTTTTGTCTGTGGCGATAATCTGCCCCGACCTTAAAGGCGTGCCCGTTTTTCGAATTAATACCATCGCCTTACCTTCAGGTACCGACTTGAATGATTTCGAAAGAAAAATGCCTGTCCCAAAAAGTAAGGTTAATCCAATGATAAGATAGAGCCATGCGTCGATCTGAGCCAAAAGAGTTTTTGTCTGGTTTCTTGAATAATCCGTCATGGATATCGCTTCGCCTCCATGCTGTTGTATCGAAAGAGTAGGGAGAATTGCGAAATACGTACCATAGAAAATAGGATGGGACAACCGGAGTGATATACCCACCCCTAATTTTTAGGAACGAAGACCGTGGATGCCTCAATGGCTTCCCGTTCTCGTAGAGAGAAGGTCTCTCTTGTCTTTGCTAGAGTCCCTTGTTTTTACGAGAGGATCCTTGTCTTTACATCGTTACAGGAGACACGCTTGTCCTTGCGGGAGGCACACTTGTTTTTACGGCAGTGGGGTGCGGTTGGTATTGCCTTGGACCGAACTATTCCATGAAAAAAGGGGTCTCTCCGACACAGAGAACCCGCACCCTGATAGATGTAGCCCCTTGCAAAAACAGGGAGATTTTGCTATCAGCAACCGATAGACAGCCATAGTGGGGAGAGGATAGTCTACGACAATGTCTGACGAACTAGCAATACTCCGGACAAGTCCGGTGTTATCGAATCTAACAGAAGAAGAACTCTCTCAAATCCTGAAGGGTGCAGAGAAGCGGGATTTTGAGACCGGTGAACTACTTATCGAAGAGGGTACAAGACAAGATTTTATGTTGTTTATCGTTCGTGGCAAAACCGAGGTGACACGGGGGCATCTTCAGATCGCGTTGCGCGAAGGATGTCAAGTCCTCGGTGAGATGGGGCTTGTGGACCCTTGTGAACGCTCTGCGACTGTTGTGGCTTGTTCGAAAGGTTGTCTCTACGAACTTCCCCGCCGCTCCCTCTGGACGATGATCCGTAAGGGCCATCCCGCCGCTGTAAAATTACTACAAAATCTGACGGTACTTTTGTGCGAACGGTTGCAAGAGATCAATCAAATGGTACAACATGAAGTGATCAAGCCCGAACAAACGGGTGGCACATTTGGGCGGCTGTGGCAAAGGCTCTTTGGAAAAGGTGGTAAGTAGGATCATGGAAACCCCTATCTCCGTTCTTCGCTCTTTTCCAGAGTTGGCTCCTCTCAGTGACACGGATTTGACTCAAATGGCAAAGCAGCTTCGCCACTTGCAATACCGGAAGGGGGCTATGCTCTGTCGGGAAGGTGACGATGGTGATTGTTGCTACCTCTTGGTCCGAGGTTCGGTGCAGATCAACAAAAATCTCCCCGACGGTCGATGTGTTCATCTGGCCTCTCTCTCGTCCAATGTGATTATCGGCCAGACAGGTCTGGTGTCTGGACAAAGTCGAACCGCTCAGGTTCGTGCGAGTACAGATGTCGAGTTGTTGAGCCTGCATCGTAAACCCTATCTTTGGGCATTGCAGCAAGGGGCTCCTTGGGCTATCCGTTTCATCCAGATGGTCAGCGTTGATCTGGTTCGTCAGATCCGAAACGCGATGGAACGGCTGGATGCTTTGGTGATGGCAGAAGATGTCGACGCCGAAGTAGAGGGCGAAATCCGAGTGGAGCAGAAGAAAGAGTATATCAATATGACAGGTTTTCAAGGGGGAGACTTGTACGACGAGGCTCCTCATACAGAAGAAGAGGTCTACAGACAACCTCATAGGAACCAATCTTCTCCCGACCTTTTGAAGTTGTTGCAGTCCACAGAGAGAGGGTTGGGACATCTGAATGTTGACCTTGATGAGGTCAGCTTTGTCAACGACGATGATATGCAAAAATAATGCGTGTAGTCCCTCAATCGTAGGAGTATTCGAATGTCTACCGATGGAAATGGCCCCAGTGGTTCAAAGACAGAACAAGCCAAAGAGTTTTTTCAAAGCGTTGCTGATGGTGTGACCTCTGGCATCAAAGCCTCCGGTGAGATGCTTGTAGAGCATGCAACCACTGTGGCTGAAACTGTGGCCGACGGTGGAAAGGTGCTCTTGGACGGCCTCTCGGGTGGTGCCAAAACCTTGCTCGAAAATATCGAACATACAGGTGAAATGGTGGTTGAACAGGTCAGTGGAGCTGTTGGCTATCTCCAGGATGGTGTGTATTACGTCGGTGGGAAAGCTGTAGAAGGCACCGTCATGGTTAAAGATGGAGTGATCAGTGTTGGTGAAAATATCGTGGGAACCATCATCAACACTTCACGGTTTGTTAGTGACCATGAGTATCGTGAAGATGTCGGAATTCCTTGGCTTCAGGGCGTGATCAACTCCAATCGTGAGACTCTGGCTTATCAAATGGAGCAAAATGGCAAAGCCATGGATGTCTTGTATCGATATTCTTCAGGAGAAACGCTGACCGAGGAAGAGATAGCCGAAGCAACGAAACAACTCAATGACATGATCAAACTTGTTCCTGCCCTTGCGATCTTTCTTGTTCCAGGAGGCTCTCTGTTGCTGCCTGTCCTGGCAAAACTCTTGCCTTGGGAAGTCTTTCCAGACCTGCGCTCTCCGGAGCAAAAAGTGGCTGACGAGAAGGAAGCTGCCGTAGAAGTAAAAGTTAGCAATGAGCCTGTTCCCAACCCCAACAAATCTCACGAACCATCATCGAAATCGTGAAACGTCCCACCCCATCGGTGAGATCGTTCTCCTAGCAAAGAAGTGAAATCGCCCAGCAAAGAAGTGAAGCCACCTGTTGCAGAAGTGAAATTGCCTGGCAAAGAAGTGAAGCCACCTGTTAAAGCCGTGAAATCACCTGTCAAAGCCGTGAAACCACCTGTTAAAGCCGTGAAATCACCTGTTAAAGCCGTGAAATCACCTGTTAAAGCCGTGAAATCGCCTGTCAAGGCCGTGAAACCATCCGTCAAAGAAGTGAAATTGCCTAGGAAAGAAGTGAAACCATCCGTTATGATTCTTTATGTGACGGGTCGGTCTGTTGGGGAAGCACCGTTTGATGCACATTCGATGCGGGATGTTCTTGACCAAGAGCCTTGCGAAGGAGTCTATACTGTGGGGCGAACGTATCACTCCACACAAGTCATACAATGGGACAGACACTTTGCTCGATTGCAGGATTCTGCCAAGGAGCTTGGCTGGGGCTGTTCTTTTGAGCCCTCTGTGGTGCGGCAAACCCTGCGAAAGATGATTCTCTCCGCATCGTGGGGAGACTCCAGGTTTCGACTGTTTGTTGCCCAGGCTGCTCCTTCTGCTCTTCGAGTGGCCATAGAACCCTTCTCTCCCTTGGTCGAGGAGCGGTTCTATCATTCAGGGGTTCGTTGCGTTACGTTGCCAGGTTTGTTTCGTGAACACCCCTCAAGCAAACAAGCCAGTTGGACAGCCAGCCGCGAGATCGCTGTTTATTCCCTAGATCCAGAGATCCATACGGGACTGCTCGTGGATGAGAACGGCCAACTTCTCGAAGGGTTAGACTGTAACTTTTATGCTGTTCGCGACAAACGTCTATGGACTGCTGAGCAAGGTGTTTTGGTTGGACTGACATTGCGTATCCTTTGGGAGATTGCTCCCTCGATCTTACCCGTTGTTCGAGAGCCTGTTTCTGTAGAAGACATCCCTTTTCTGGAAGAGGCATTTCTTACAAGTAGCAGCCGAGGTGTATTACCTGTTTCTGCGATCAATGGTATCCCAATTGGAGATGGCAAGATCGGCTCTTATACTTGCAGACTCAGAGATGCCTTTCATCAATGGGTTGAAGACCACCTCGTCGAATTGTGACGCCAAAGGTTGTTGGTATATGTGCCAGTTTCGTACCTTTTGCCGACATTCCGCACCATCTTCTTGAAAATCTGGAATCTATACCAGAAAGGTATTCAAAGTTACAAAGATAGGGCTCCCTCTCTATGTGGTGTTTGTGTAACTTGTGGTTTTTATTCGATTTTGGTTTGTCGTGGGGCTCAGGGTTACCTATAGCGGATCGTTGAGCCTTTCTTCATAAGGTCTTTGCGCTTGATGGTGCTTCCTGGGCTGGTGGTGAGGTGGAGCGAGGAGCGAACCCAAACGCTCCAGCTTAACGTTTGGCCATAACGTATACTCTCTCAAATAATGTAAGAAACAGTAAGAGGTCCGGTCATTGTGTGTCTTAAGGGATCTTTCCCTGGGAAGGCCGACGTTGTGACCTCATTGGATGTGCTTCTAAGAGGCACTGCCTCTTGGCAAAGTTGTCATACTGTGCTTTGCTAAGTGGAGCCTCTGGGTTCAGGAACTTGCCATATCCGGTTGCCTAAGACTTTAGGAGCTTACCATATTCATTTGGTTTCCTGGAACTTAAGGAGTGCGTGCCTGATGTTGAGGAGGTAACGAATGAAGCGTTTGTTTGGGAAGGTGTCGTGGAGCAATCACAAGGTTGCGTCTGTGGTGCGTTTGCTGTTTGTTTGTACGATTTTTTCTCTGTGTGGGCTGGTTACTTCGACGGCAGAAGCACAGAGCACAAAGCCAGATCTCTTTATTGGTTCGTTTCTAGTCAATCCAACGGTGGGTCCGCCGGGGGGACCGATCAACTTGACCTTTGAACTTCGCAATGGAGGGCGTGGCAATGCTGGGCCTTTTAATGCGTCGGTTTACTTTTCTCTGACTGCAACTCTGGATGTGACCAAAGCAACATTACTCAAAAGTGTCGTGATTGCTGGACTCCAAGCAGGTCGGACAAATGTTCAGCAGCTTACCGTCAATCTCCCTAAAAATGCACCGATCAATAAGATTGGATACATCGCAGTGTGGGTCGATAGCGGTAAAACCGTTCAGGAGAGTAATGAGAGTAACAATGTTACCTCGTCTACTTTTAATATTAAACCTGGACCCGATCTTACGGTTGACACTCTCGCTATCAGTAAAACCAATCCCATTCCAGGTGAGTATATAACATTCACTTATCGGATTCGAAACATTGGTCGTGCAGATGTCAAGCCATTTTATATCTATATCTATTGGTCAACGGACCCCCTCATCGACACACAAGATACACGCTTGAGCTACTATCGAGTGACTGTCTTACGCGCTGCTACCGACTCCAACCAGAGGATCGGTATTCGGATTCCAACCAACGCCACCACCAACACGGATTATTATCTGGGTGTGGTGATGGATGCACAAAAGACGGAAATTGAAGAAGACGAATCAAACAATCTCGCCACCCTCAAAGTTCGAGTCGTTCCCCCTGCACCTGTGAAGTTGCCCGACTTCCTTGTGACTTCTTTTAAGCTGGTTGACACAACCAAGCCGTTGGGTGAGTCAGCTGGTTTTGATCTCACTGTCAAGAACCAAGGGACTGCATCGGGGTATTTTTATGCCTATCTTTATTATGGTTTGTCCCCCCGATTTTTAACCCAACGGTCTTATCGCGTAGTTTATCGATTTTCCCTGGCCCCTGGAGTCTCCAAAACCTTTACAAACCTGAAGTTTCCTGTCCCTTGGCAGTCTCCCTACAATCAGGTCCCTAAAGATTATTATGTGCAAGTTCGCTTGAGTGGGTCGAGAGAGTTTTCAACAACAAATAACAGTAGCCCGACTTTTAAGTTTCGTGCGACAAAAGGTAAGTCTCGAATTGAGATGTCTTCTCTTTCCTATCGTCCACTGCCTTGCAATTATGGACTCGACAGTACCAATAAGATCGTTACTCCAAACAAGGCTACGGGTACGATTAGCATTCGGAATACGGGGTATTGGGAGAGCGTCCCATTTAAGGCTGGGATCTACGCATCCAGCGATACAAAGATAACGACGTCAGATGTGTTGTTGGGGACCATTGATATCCCAAGTTTTGGCCCTCAGTCCACTTATACCAAAAACTATACGATCCAACTCAATGCGACGATCGCGCCAGGGCAGTATTACCTCGGTGTTCTCGGTGACCTGAACAATCAAATCACCAACGACTATGGTACAGGGCGTAAGTTTTTTGTATTCCATTCCTATACTGTTCTGTTCTCCAGATCTCTGCCTGACTTTGTGGTGGAACGCTTTACGGTCACACCGATTTCACAGGCTGCTGCTGGTACCAGGATTAGTATTGAAGCTTATGTTAAAGATCGGAACGGTCTTAAGTACAATACGTCTTGTCGGTATCGTTATTCCAACGTCCAGTTTGGATTCTATGAGGACATTAACCTGCGGCAGTATCGGTACGGTACATCGCGAAATGTCTACAACATTTCTGGCTCATCCATAAAAGTGACGGCTTACTTTGATTTGCCTACAACCATCCAGAGCTTGACGGGCTATCTTGGAGTGAAGGTTGATGCTGGGAATTATCATGTTGAGAGTGATGAATCGAACAACTCCAAGAGTGTTCCCTACAAGCTTGTATCCCGTGAGTATGACTTCAAAGTGACCAGCGCAAAAGTGTCGGATTCTACGCTGGTGTGGGAGAAATCGACAAAGGTTGATCTCACCATCGCGAACAACGGTGCTTTGAAGAATAACTTCAATGTCGCGATCTGTGCTTGGTTCTCGTATGATAAAAAGCTGGAACCTCAAGACCCGCGTATTGGTACTGCTTATGCGAATAATTATCGAAATCCCAAGTACACGGGGTCTTTCTCTTTCACAACCCAGCGCTGGCTGCCTGGAAATGGCTATATCATCTTACAGGTGAATTGTGGCTCCTACAAAGAGACTAATAAGGCCGATAATCTGTATTTTATTCCTGTGAAACTGCGTAAGTTTAATGTGGATTTTGTGACCACGAAAATTTATGCATCACCGAATTTTATTCGGCCTGGTCAAACCACAAAGATCTTTGTTGAGGTTCAAAACAAAGGTCTGGACAAACATATTAAAAGTCCGGCAGTTTGTATCTATTTTTCCAATGACAACATCTTTGATACCAAAGACCGTCGTTACTGGTGCCGACCTACAACAGATATCCTTTCAAAGACCGGTGTCGCGGTTCTCTCCTTTAATGGCGACAGGTCGCTGATTGCAGGAAAACGCTATATTATCGCTGTTCTCGATACTGGAATCCGAGGACCCTATTATGGATATCGCTACTACTCTCATCCGACTTACGATGAAACCAACGAAAATAACAATCTGGCGTATCTTCCCATTGAGGTGAAAAACAACGTTGACCTGACGACAGGCTCCCTCTCTGTCTCGAAAACCTTGGCGAAAATTGGGGAAAATCTAACCTTTCGATTCCAGATCAAAAATGTGGGAAGTGTTTCTACCAATGTGCCTTTTGATATTTGGGTTGTATTCTCTGACAATGAGGTTATCGACAAGTCGGATCGTTTGATTAAAAAGATTCGTTTGCAGACATTGGATGCAGGAAAGACGTCACCTGACTTCAATGTTTCTTATGCGATATCCAAGTTGGTCCAACCGGGAGAGCGCTATTTTGGCTTAATCATCGATGCCAAGGATGAAGTGAAAGAGCCGGATGAAACGAACAATCAGGGCTCTGTGAAGATCAATGTTCTGATACCGGGAATTGATCTTCAAGTTCGCTCAGGGAAGGTCGATAACGCCACTGTTCCCGCTGGAAAACCGGCAAAAATAGAGATCTTTTCTGAGTTTCAAAACTTCGGTACCCAGACGAGTCCTGCGTTTGAGATAGGTTATTATCTTTCAACAGACAATAAGTTTGATGTCAACGACACCCTGTTGGCCAATCGACGATATACTCAACCTCTTCCAAGTACGGCTCGGACAGGTCAGTTTGTCAACAAGATATCATTGACGTTGAAAGCTTCGATTAACTACTACATCCTGATTGTGGCAGATCCGAACAATCAAATTCAGGAAGCGTTGGAGACCAATAACGTCCTTGCGCTACCGCTGAAGGTTGTGAATCGGCCTCCTCGCATTACCTCTTTGCCTGTGAAGACTGCAACAGAGAAGAAAAACTACCTGTACGAAGCGAAAGCCTTTGACCCCGACTCTGATCCTTTAACGTGGTCTTTGTTGAAGGCTCCTTTGGGTATGGTTGTGGATAAAAAAACGGGGAAGGTTACCTGGATTCCACAGCCTTTTCAGGGAGGACAGTCTTTTGATGTGACTGTCGAGGTTTCCGATGGCCGTGGTGGTGTTGCCACCCAGACATTCAAGGTGTCAGTTAAGGGCCTGAACGATCCACCTACGATTGTTTCGACAGCACCAAAGCGGGCACTGGCAGGTCGTCTGTTTGTGTATACGGCACGCGCTATCGATCCGGACCCTGGTGATGTGATCTCGTGGGGGAAAGACCGTGGGCCAACAAGCTTAACCATACATCCCAACACAGGAGAGGTGAAGTGGGCTGTACCGTCCAGTGAAGCTGGCAAAATCATCACCATCGTCATCAAAGCATACGACAAAGCGAGGGCCAGTGACACCCAGACATTTAAGTTGTTTATTGCCCCTTTGAATCGGCCACCAAAGATTACAACAACCGCACCGACAAAGGTCTTTGCTGGCACGAAGTACACCTATGCTGCCAAGGCCGTCGATCCGGATGTGGGTGATACGATCTCTTGGAGTCGAGTCTCTGGTCCCACCGGTCTGACCATCAATCGCTCTTCAGGCTTGGTGGAGTGGAATGTTCCCACGGGACTGCAAGGCCAAACGATCTCTGTTACGATTCGAGTGCAAGATCAGTTGGGCGCATTTAGTGATGAGACCTTTACTCTTAACATTCAGAAGCAAAATCGACCTCCCAAGATTACATCCACACCGCCTTCGGTTGCGATCTTTACACAAGAGATGGTGTACAAGCCAACGGCTGTTGATCCAGATCCCGGTGATACATTGACTTGGGCCTTGGTTCAGGGGCCTTCTGGGATCAAGTTTGACAAAGGGACCGGTGAGATTAAGTGGAAGCCCACTCGTTCTCAGGTGGGCCAGTCTTTTACGTTTGAGATCTCTGTGTCGGACCCATTGGGAGGAAAGGACACCCAAAAGTTCACAGTCCCTGTGAAGATGCGCTGTGAGGTGGATAGTGATTGCCCCACTGGGGATATCTGTAACAGTCTGTTGTGTGAATCTCCCGGTTGTTTTAAGGCGGGCTGCCAAAGCCCCAAGCCTGTTTGTGTGACAAAAGCAATATGCCAATCCAATCCATGTGATGGTGTCTCCTGCTCTGCCAACCAGTTTTGTCGAGGTGGGAAATGTATCAACTCTTGTGGAACTGTGAGCTGTTCCAGCGGTCAGTCCTGCAAAGATGGTCAGTGTGTTGTGGATCCCTGCTCCACTGTGACTTGCCAACAAGGGCAACGTTGTGACCAAGGAAAGTGTCTCCGTGACCCATGTTTCAGCGGTTCCTGTCGCTATACTCGTGCTTGCCTTGATGGAAGCTGTATGGCCGATCCCTGCTTAGGAATCAAGTGTCCTGTTGGTACGCAGTGCTACAATGGACAATGTCGAAAACCAACATCCTGTCGATTGGATATCGACTGTGCTGGCACACTGATCTGTGAGTCCGGTCGGTGTGTCGACCCCGGTTGTTTGGTGGCAGGCAAAGCTTGCCAACAAAGTCTACTGTGTTTGAAGCAATCTTGCCAGAGCGATCCATGCCAGGGCAAATCCTGCCCTTCGGGTGAGTTCTGTCGAGGGGGGCGATGTGTTGCCGTCTGTGCAGGGGTGACATGCAGCTCCAAGCAGATCTGTAAAGATGGTAAGTGCGTGAATGACGGATGTGCCGGTGTGCAATGCAGCGCAGGTAAGGTTTGTATCGCAGGGAAGTGTGAACAAAATCGATGTATCGCAGGTCGCTCTTGCAAACACGGTCGCATCTGCCATCAAAACACGTGTATGGATGATCCATGCCGCTTTATTACTTGTCCGATCTCGACGCAGCGGTGTGTGTTGGGACAGTGTCAAAATCCACCCGCATGTGTCCTTGACTACGAGTGTAATGGCACAGCACTCTGTATCAAAGGGCGCTGCCTTCCCCCGAAGTGTGGACCCTTCAACCCATGTCAATCGAACGAACTCTGCGTTGATGGGAAATGTATCGCGAATCCTTGCTCCCAAAAACAATGCTCCACAGGTCAAGTGTGTCGCGGTGGTAAGTGTCAGGATTCTTGTGCTGGCATCTTCTGTAAACCAACGGAGAGTTGTGTGTTTGGGAAGTG
>JALTMC010000730.1 GCA_027005175.1 Myxococcales bacterium | reverse complement strand
ACTTTTGCTTCATGGAGTGCTTTTGCTTCATGGAGTGTTTTTGCTTCATGGAGTGTTTTTGCTTCCATGGAACTCAGGTCCGTTTAGTGGCCTTTGCCTTGGCGAACTCGTTGTGCAAAGTATTTGTAGATGGCAGAGTGGGGATTTCGTTTTACTGCCTCCTCAATATCTTTGAGGGCACCTTTTTTGTCTTTCTTTCGTAGCTTGACCTGTGCGGAGAGGTAGAGCAACCAAGTATTCTGTGGCATCTTTTTAAGAAGCAAAGGCAACACTTTTTCGATCTCCTTCACGGGATATTTGTAGTGTATCATAAAGCCCACTTTGCTGAACTTGGCCCAGATGTTGTTGGGCTGTTTTTTGATCTGTTCATCAAACAGCGCCATGGCTTTCGCAGATTGCCCTGCGACTTGGTATCCTTTGGCTGCCCAGTAGCGATAGCCATTTTCTTGTCTCGTTCCACGAAAGAAAGCGGCTCCTCGAAGAAAGTGCTTGGCTCCATTGACACCATCGTGCTTGACCCGAACCAACCACCGCCCCCAAATTCGAAAGGCACTGCTGGCAAGGGGATTTCCTTTGACCATTAAGCCAAACAACAGTTTTTTGGCTTGGGCTTCTTTGCCTTTATGTAACAGGGCTTGTGCGTAGGTCAGTTGGTTTTTGTGATTCTTTGGGTCCTTCTTGTACTGTGCCTCAACAGCTTTAAAGCCATTTTTACCGGCCAGAGCATCTTGAATGGCGCTGATATACGAGCTCGAACCGCCGTATCCCAGCACTCGACCGATCTCTTCTCCTTTGGCTGTGAGGACGAGCGTCGTAGGAAGCCCGAGAACACCATAGCGTCGGGTGACTTCACGTCCCGCTGGGGTTTCAAAGTTGACTCGAACTCCCACGGCTTGCGTCAACATCTTGCGACCGGCTGGGGTGTCAATGACCTCGTATGTGAGCTGGTTGCAAGGAGAACACCAGTGTGCATGGACTTGCATTAAAATGGCTTTTTTTCCCTTTGCCAGCGACAACGCTGTCTTTAAGTTTCCCTCGACCCAGCCATTGATCTGTGCTGGTGCAGTGTGTTTGGCAATGGGTTTTGCCTTCAGCGTCTTTGTTGTTTTGGGCTGGCTGGTTGGAGTGGCATGGCTGATCACAGGCAATGCCCCAAGGACCAAACATCCGATCACACACCCCAATGCAAGTCGAAGTCGCTGATTCGAAAAGATAAACATCTTGATGTCCTCAGTGTTTGTGTTGGATTCTGAAACTCTCGTTGTCTTACAACATTCTCAGGTAGAAGACAATTCCTGCTCACAACGAACTTTTTGACTTTTCAGGTAGAAGACAATTCCTGTTCGCGACTCACTTTTTGACGGTAACGGCGAACAATCGAAAGAGTCAGGCCAAACCAAAGGGCGGAGAGACTGAGGATCACAAACAAGAGTGTCGGCGATGTTTGCAAAGCGCGAAAGACAGAGAGCAAGGACTCAAGAGGGAAGACGCCTTCCCATCCCGAAACAGGAAAGGAGTGAAAGAGGGCTAGAACAAGCAGCATGACAGAGGCCACGCCTTTGGCCAGACGGTAGGTCAACATGTCGATCACAGCCTTACCTTGTGTTTTTTCCGCATAATTCAACGGGATGTACAAGATCTCTTTGGCCGCTTTAAAGATCGAGTAGGTGGTGCCTTTGCTCATCACTTTAACCACAACCACCATGAGGAAGCGAGGCCAGAGTGCGAGGGCTCCCACGCAAGTACCGAGCATCAGAGGGATAGAGAGTAAGGCGAGGGGGACACCGACAAACCGTAAAATAGGTCCTGTGAGTAGTTCGAGGAGCAGTGAACTCATGTTGATAAGCGCAAAGACCTGACCAATCACAGCCGTTCGTTGGTTGGTGTTGGTAAAAGCCAACTCAAGAGAGCGACTGTATTGAAAGTCAATTAATGTGATTACGATCTGGACCGTTGCAACGAGCAGCAAAAGCAGCAACAGATAGCTGCTTTTTCGTACCACCTTGAATCCCTCTCGCAAGCTGGCAGAGCCCTTGGACAAGGGGGTCGTTGTTTCTCCGACTTGCCTGGAGAAGTAGGAGGTGAGAATCCAGATCAGGCCAAAGATCGGGAAAACGAACCACAAGCTGTGAATGGTACCAACACTCTGGGAGAGGGGGCCGATGCCGAGGTGCCCAACCAACCCACCTAGAGAACCCATCATGCAAAACAAACCATACGCCCACCTCGCTGTTCGGATGGGAAAAACTAAGTTGGCAAAGCTCCAAAAGATCTCAACCAGGATCACAATGTAGACGTCTTTCCATACATACAATGCAAAGATCGCTGGTTTCCACTCCCATAACGCAGCACCGAGTAACCCACCCAAAAGGGCACTGCTGACAAGGATAGTTCCACCAAACATTTTCATCAGAGGGTAGCGCACAACCATGCGGTGATAAATCGAAACAGCCAGGACTACCACCACTGCGACGGCGATCCAGGCATAGGGCAAATAGCGACTGCCGTAGTCTCTCAAAAAGAGCGACTTGGTTGCAGGTCGGGTGATGGAGTAGGTGATCATCAGAAGAAATCCGATCACACACAAACCCACGACACGGATCCAGTTTTCTTTGTGGGACTCTGTGTTCAAGACTTGTCTCCTGACGGATGAAATCGGTAGAGGCGATTGGCAAAGGCTGGTGGTTCGATACGTTCTAGGAAGTCCACCACAAGTTGCTCCAGTGCCTCGTGAGAGCGATGCAAAGAGGAAGTGATGGTTTCTTTGGCAAAAGGAGCCTCATGACCCTGGATGGAGTATTTGTGGCCCACGACCAGACCAGCGGTGGGGATCTCCAGCTCGTTGGCAAGCACAACCTCAGGGCCGAGAGTCATAGAGTTGATCTGTGCGCCGATCCTGGACCAGTATCGATTCTCAGCACCTGTCTTGGTGCGCGGCCCACCCACATAAGCAAACACCGCCTCTCCTCCGATGGGAGTTTGTCGCGCTTGCGCCATCTGTCGAAGTTGCTGATGAAGTGCTTTGGAGAAGAGACCCTCATCGAGCACACGG
>JALTMC010000729.1 GCA_027005175.1 Myxococcales bacterium | reverse complement strand
CTCCACAGAGTCTGAAAATTACGACCTCACCTATGGTGAAGTCTCCCTTCCCGCTGTAGAAACGATCCTCAACCTCCTCGATTTAAAACCCCACGACAAACTCCTCGATCTAGGCTCCGGTCGAGGCCGTGTTGTGCTTCTTGCGGCCACCCGAGGGCTTCCAGCAGAAGGCATCGAGTTGGTTGGGGGTCTCATCGAAACCGCCCGCTATGCAGCCGGTGCAGAGCTCCCCTTGGCAACCTTTACACAAACAGACTTTCTCACCGCGAACTTCAATGATGCGACCCTCATCTGGGCAGCTGGCACCTGCTGGAGCCAGACCACTCGCGACCAAGTCATGGAAAAACTACTCAAGCTCCCAAAACAAACCTGGATCGTATCCGTAACCCGTCCCTTTCAACACCCCAGACTCCCCATCCGCAACACGATCCACGGCAGAACCAGTTGGGGACGAGACCGATTCTACCTTCAACAAGTGGAAGAAGAAATCAAAACCAACCAGGAACCACTTGCTCCAACAGGAACCTGACAGCCTGTCCAACCAGGAACCACTTGCTCCAACGGAAACCTGACAGCCTATACATGGAGCATTGTACTCTGACAAGTTGTCATAGCTGCCCTCCACCCCTGACAAGAATGTCACCTTTTTTCAAAGGTCATTCCCCGGCCACAAGAACAAAGCCCGTACAGAGTCAAAGCGTTACAAGATCGCAAGAGAGAAGGAATACATTTTGCTAGAGACGTGGCTTTGGTAGGAACTCGGAACTTTAAAGAGAAGAGAATCATCATGGCGCAGCTCGTATTTGGGCGTTTCTTTTGGATCTGGATCCTAGGCTTTCTAGCCTCAGCCAGTTACTTCAGCGCACTCAGTGTTAACCAGATTGTGCGTTTGTCGATCACCCAATTTGATTATCCCGAAGAAAATGGGGGCTCCCTAGGTAACAGTGGTCTCTCCACCGCATCCAAAGCGGGCAAGGTGCTCAATACTATCAACCTTTTGGATCCCAACAATCGAATGGTGATTCCACCCGTCCCAAAACCCACACAGACAAGCAAAAAGAAGAAGCCAAAGAAAAAGAAGCCCACCAAAGACGTATTTGGCTGCCCACCGATCACAAGCAAGCAAAAGATCCCAGAGACCAAGCTGCGCCGGGTGCGCTTGAAAGGGACCAGCTATGCTGATGATGCGCCCAACGAAAGCCTCGCAGCTCTCTATGTACGAGTCAAAGAGCGCATCCCTCCACGAAAGCCCTCAGACTACAGCAAGCCTCCTCGTTACCGTATGGTCTGGCGTGTTGAGTTCTATCGCATGGGCGAGATCATCATGCCAGATGACCCCGCACGCAAAGCCAAGCTCTGTGCCGTCAGACCAGGTGAGATCGTATTGCTCCGACGCAACAAGTTAGAGAGACTCCCCCTCGACTCCAAAAAACGAAGGAAAATTCTGTACTACGGCTCCATCGGAGCTGCGATCGCTAAAGCTGCCAAAGGACCCGGCCAAGTCAAAGTTCGCAAAGGTGACACATTCTCTGTGAGCCGCGCCACCGTCAATGGCTGGCTGGCCAACCCCATGCAACACGCCATGAGCGCCCGTATCATGCCCTTCTACGAGAACGGACGACCCGGTGGACTCCGCCTCGTCTGGGTCCGAAAAAAATCCCTCTATTCCCAGCTCGGCCTGCGCAGCGGTGATGTCGTCCAGCAAATCAACGGTAAAACCCTCTCCGTCTCCACCGCCCTCGGACTCTATTCCCAACTACCTTACGCCAAAGCAATTCGCGTCAATATTATACGCAAAGGCGTTCGACGCACACTCCTCTACAATGTCAAATAATCCAAACAGAGAGACTGTAAACTCCACACGACGACGAAAAAGAACATCTCCCCATTGGTAGAATGGAGCTGTTGGTAGAATGGAGCTGTTGGTAGAATGGAGCTGTTGGTAGAATGGAGCTGTTGGTAGAATGGAGCTGTTGGTAGAATGGAGTTACTCTATTTGTGGGATGGATGATGCATGGGGTGATGCATCGGGTTGTGCATGCTTCCTGTACGTTGCTGCCAGCTCTTGGCATCAACAACCTCCTGCTTGTAAGTCGCATGGCACGAAGTACAAGCTTTTAAGGTGTGAGAGATCGCCTGCAACACAGCAGTCACATCGCGTTTTTTCGCAGCACTTGCAATACCATCAGCCCTTTTATGAAACTCAAGAGCGAGTGCTGTAAATCCCTTCGCTCCAGCACCCATATGGTAACACATACGCTTCATCTGTGGAGAACTTTGAATCGGCTTGATCGCTTGTATAAGTGCTTTCCAATTTTTACTCGCCAAAGCTTCAGTCATCTTCTGAATGGCCTGCAAATGCTCCTGCATATTCTGCTTCTGATGCCATGCCATCATCGGTTGCAAAGGAACAGGAACCCGAGAATCCATCTTGTCCAACGCAAAAAGGGCTCCACAGCCTTTCTTCTTTAAAACCGCCTTCTTCGAAGTCGCTCTCCCCAACACATTCTTATGTTTCGGCGAAGCATAAACCCGACTTATCACCCCATAAGACTTGTTCGCAAAAAACCCCTTTGTTGAAGCTTGTCCACCTTGTGCTCTAGAATTCACCCTCTCTGGCACTCTCCCCTGCCACACAAAAACAAAACCAAACAAAGCAATGGAACTCAATATCATCCAGTTACGATTCATGATTTTCTCCTTTCTCGTTCGTTTGAGACACATCTCGAAAAGCCTGCTCCAGTTTCGCAAGCGCAACCAGAACTTCCTCTGTTGCCTCACCTAAGATTTCAACAACCGCCCCAAAGTGTGTCGTGCTACTTCGATCCACATGTGCAGCCAATGCTTCTCCTCGCTCTGTTAACTGCAACATCCTGGCACGCCTATCCCTTGAGCCCTGAACACGCTTCAGCTCTTCCAACTCTTCCATACGCTGGCATAACCTCGACACATTGGTTCGATCGATCTGCAGACTCGTCGCCAACTCCGTCACTGTCATTGGCTCCGACGATGAATATAACTCCAACAAAGCATGCGCATGGGGAAGACTCAAAGCCACTCCACAAGGACGCACCACCCGATTAAAGACACCTTGAGCCACCATCAAACGTCGAAATCTATCTCGCAAAGCTCGCTCTCTGTCCATCGTATTTCCTTCTTCATCCCATTTATGTGCGTTCGCACACAGATCGACATATACGTGCGAACGCACATATATGTCAAGAGTCTTTTAATTTCTGAATTTCTGAAAGTCGGTTTGAGAGGTGAGGCATGTCATCTTGTGACACTCACGAGCAGAGGATGAATCTCTACAAGGAGAGGGCCTGCAAGTATAACCAGGTCAGGTCATCACTTTTCGACAATCTCTACCACCCCTTCTTTGCAAAGAGAGGGGGGAGGACTTTCTTTGTGCAAAGAACTTTGTTGGAAAAGAGCGCGATGTTTTCGTGATGATGTGCTGCAAATGCCTCTTTAAAATCGACTCTTCTAGATCCTTCCTTGAGTTTCTTTCGATTCTGTGTATTTTAAGGCAGCTTGCCGCAGGACTGAGTATTCATTCAGTTCGCTCAAAAAAGAGGAGAGGATGGGATGTCGCAAGAAGTCCCTCATATTCATTTGCAGGACTATCACGAGGGTGATGAGGTAGCCAAACAGCACTTGATTCAAACATTGGGTGATGGTTTGTGTGAATTTGGCTTCCTGACGGTTGGTGGTCATGGTGTTGATCCAGGCCTCATACAACGATCGTATGAGCTGTTTCAGCAGTTCTTTGCGCTGGATGAGGACGTGAAGAAGAAGTACGACTGTGTTCCTGGAAACACCCGAGGTTATACGCCCTATGGTCGAGAACAGGCCAAAGACAGCGATCGTCCTGATCTTAAGGAGTTTTGGCATGTGGGTCAGGAGCTTCCGACAGAGCATCCCTATCGCGTGGACTACCCCGATAACGTGTGGCCAAACGAAGTTCCAGAACTTAAAGATGTAACTCTGGCTCTGTATCGCTCTGTAGAGCGGTGTGCCACGACCATCCTTCACGCGCTGGCAGACTACTTTGAGTTACCGCACGAGACATTTGCACAGATGGCAAAATACGGTGACAGTATTCTACGTGCCATCCATTATCCTCCCATCTCAAGTTCTGATAAGACCCATCGTGTTCGTGCAGCAGCACACGAAGACATCAACTTGATCACTTTGCTTCCACAAAGCCAAGGAGCAGGGTTAGAGATTCTCACCCGGCAAGGTGAGTGGTTGGCAGTCAATGCGCCTGAAGGAGATCTGGTGGTTGACACAGGAGATATGATCTCACGTGTCACCAACAATGTGATCCCAGCCACAACACATCGAGTGCTTACCCCAACGGAAGAAGAGTCGCGCTCTCGCTATTCGATGCCTTTTTTCACACACCCATATGCCAATTGCCCGCTTGATGTTATGGAATCGTTTACTTCGGAAGCCAACCCGGCAAAGTTCCCGCCGATCACTGCGAGAGAGTTTTTGCAAGAGCGGCTTCGCGAAATTGGACTGTAACAACCTCGCAAAATTCCCGCCCATGACAGCGAGAGAATGTTTGCACGAGCAACTTCATGGCTTGGGACAGGCACCATAAGCCTCAAGTCATACGTTAAAAACATGGGATGGACGTGCCACATCTGCCTGTGATATGTCACGAGAAAAAGAGAAGAGTTTTCCGATCGTGATTGCAGCTCACGATTCATGAGTTTACCAAAGGATAGCAACGAATGTCTGAAGCACCATCTACCCCTTATACTGTTGCCGTTGTCGGCGCTGGACCAGCGGGCCTTTACGCAGCACGTAAATTAGCCCAAGCGGGGGTTCAAGTGTTGCTTATCAACCGGGACCTGAAGCCCGGAGGTCTCGCAGAATACGGTATTTACTACACCAAGCACAAGATGAAAGAAGGTCTCCGCAAACAGTTTCGCAAGATCCTCGATCTTCCTGAAGTACAATATTTTGGCGGCGTTGAAGTCGGTGATGCATACTCCGTAACACTGACTGATCTCTATGATCTGGGATGCTCGGCAGTCCTGTTTACCGTTGGCGCACAAGGGACAAAGATGCTGGGGCTTCCTGGCGAGGTCGGTACGGAGGGGATCTTTCATGCAAAAGACCTCGTATATTATTGCAACCAACTACCCCCCTTTGCAAACCAACACTTCGAGATCGGCAAGCGTGTTGGGATCATCGGAATGGGCAATGTGATGATCGATATAGCTCGCTGGCTTATATTTGATAAAAAAGTGGAAGAAGTTATCGTGATCGCCAGACGTGGACCCGCCGAACGAGCTTATACAGACAAAGAGATGCGAGAGGTTGTAAAAAATCTGGATCAGGAAGCCCTGCATGCAGAGCTTGAACGAATAGAACCAGCCCTGAAAGAAGTTGGACAGGAGACAGAAGCACTCTTTGCAGAGATGATGAAGCCTCTTGAGAAAGCCAAAGCGGCCGACAGCCCAACTCGCCTGAGTTTTCGCTTTCTCAGCAGTTCCAAACGAGTTCTAACGGACGAAGCCAACCGCGTCAGTGGCTTGGAAGTAGAGAGCAACCGCTTGGTCCCCAAAGGGGACACCCTGCGACCTCAGGGAACAGGCGAAGTATCCGTGATTCCCATGGACACACTGATCTATGCGATTGGCGATCAAGTGGATGAGAAGGTGGGCTTACCCTTTGCCTGGGGCAAATACATCGTACTTAGCGACCCCCACCCCACCGCTCCAGAGCGAGCCAGGTATGAAGTCTACGATCCCAACAAAGAGCAGGTTCTCGAAGGGGTTTTTGTAGGAGGATGGGCCAGGGTTGCCTCGGATGGTTTGGTCGGCAAGGCCCGTGCTGACGGTGAGACCGCAGCATCCGAGGTGCTGGCCTACTTGGAAAGCCAAACCTCTCCGAGCCACGCCCATGATGAACCACTCCAACGCTGGAAGAGACTCCTTGCAAGCAAAGAGATAAGACAGTTCACCAAGAAACATGTCCAACGGCTCGAAGCTGCGGAACAAGCGGAAGCACAAAAGCTTGGCCAGGACTTCTTTAAATTCAACAGCAATCAAAAAATGTGGGATGCCATCGAATCATCCCCAGAGGTATAGAAGTATTGTCACTTAGAGTCTCAACATGGACCCAAGTCTTTTTTAGGCTCTTGTCTTTTTTCAGGGCGGCCACCCTGCAAGTCAATTCGGCTTGCCACTTTTATAGGACGGAGAACTTATGACCACCACCCAATCCTCTGCGACTACTGCTTCTGCAGCAGATGCACGCGTAATCAACGACTTCACAATCAACGTTGCCACTGTGAACGGAACGGGAAGTCAAACCTCCAACATCGCTTTGTTTCGGGCCATGTTCCGGATGGGTATCCCTGTGTCGGGGAAGAACTTCTTCCCCTCCAACATTCAGGGTCTCCCCACTTGGTACAAGCTCCGTGTCAACAAGGACGGCTACACAGCCTTTCGCGAGACATACCAGATCGTTGTGCTGATGAATACAGCCACAGCCCAAGAAGACCTTCAAAAGTTGGAGCCGGGCGGCGTCTGTTTTTACGATGACTCCCTTCGCACACCACTCGATCGCGATGATGTCACCTATTATCCGATGCCCATCAAACAGTTGGTGAAGGAGATGGCAGTACCAGCCAAGCTTCGCAGCTACATTGCCAACATGGTGTATGTGGGCTTCTTCATCGAATTGTTGGGCATTGAGCGCGAATTTGTTCGCGGTGCTCTCTTAACCCACTTCAGCGGAAAAGAAAAAGCTGTCGAATTGAACATGAAGATGATCGACCTTGCTGCAGAGCACGTCCGCAACAACATCACAAAGCAAGACTCCTATTGGGTTCAAGCTATCGAAGGCGGCAACCAAGACTTGCTGCTCGTGGAAGGCAATGAAGCCGGTGCTCTCGGCAGCATCTTTGGTGGTGCCTCTGTTGTAGCCTGGTATCCTATCACTCCCGGAACTAGCCTCGCTGACGGCCTCAACAAACATCTTCCCAAGCTCCGCGTCGACAAAGAGACAGGCGAGCCAACCTATATTGTCATTCAGGCCGAAGACGAGCTGGCCGCCATCGGCATGCTCCTCGGTGCAGGATGGGCTGGCGCACGTGCTGTCACCTCCACCTCAGGACCGGGTATCTCTCTCATGGCTGAGTTTGCTGGCCTGGGTTACTTTGCAGAAATCCCTGCTGTGATCTGGGATATCCAACGCGTCGGTCCAAGTACAGGTATGCCCACACGCACCTCACAAGGTGACATTTTCTTTACCTACTACCTCGGTCATGGTGACACCCGTCAGGTTGTTCTCCTTCCCTGTGATCCCACCGAATGCTTTGAGTTTGGTCACAAATCCCACGACATCGCAGATATGCTGCAAACCCCTGTGTTTATCCTTAGCGACCTGGATATGGGTATGAACCTGTGGATGACCAAAACCTTTGAATACCCAAAAGAGCCCATAAACCGAGGAAAGGTTCTCAGCGCCGAACAACTCAATGAGTTGGGTTGGAAGTGGGGTCGTTTTGTCGACACAGATGGTGATGGCATCCCTTACCGCACCATCCCAGGAACACCACACCCCCTCGCAGGCTACTTTACACGTGGAACAGGCCACAATGAGATGGCTGTATACAGTGAGCGTGCTGATGACTGGGAAAACAACCTCAATCGTATCAACCGCAAGTTTGATACCGCACGGGAGCTGCTCCCCCAACCCGTGATTCACCGCCAAAATGGTGCAGATGTGGCCATCCTCTCCATTGGAACCAACCATCCTGCCATCATGGAAGCACTGGATTACCAGGAGTCTCAAGGCATTAAGCTCGACTATATGCGAGTACGTGCTCTGCCACCCAGCACCGCCATTCGAGACTTCATCGCCTCCTATGATCGTGTGTTTGTTGTAGAAAACAACCAGGATGGCCAAATTCACAAGATCCTCCAACTCGAATTCCCTGAGCTGGTTGGCACCATGGAAGCGATGAACCGCTTCAACGGCCTACCCATCTCTCCAGACTGGCTCAATGAAGTCATCCCCGCTCGTTACAACGCATTCAAAAAGAATCGTAACTAGCAGAGAAACAAAGTAAGAGACGACAACGCTCAAAACGAAAAACGTAGAACGTAAAACTTCTTCATCATACAGGAGACTTCATCCATGTCAGACACCGAAGCGAGACCCGCCAAGCGTGTAAAAACAAATGCCATTGGTCTGGAAAAGAACGATTACAAAGGCCGCCCCACCACATTGTGCAAAGGCTGTGGACACAACTCCATCAGTTCTCGTATTGTCAATGTCAATTACGACCTCGGGCTTGAGCCTCATCAGACCATTAAGATCAGTGGAATTGGTTGTTCGAGTAAGAGCCCTGCTTATTTTATGGGTCGCTCTCATGCCTTTAACTCCGTACACGGTAGGATGCCCTCTGTTGCAACGGGTGCAATGGCAGCAAACCGCTCACTGACAGCATTTGGTGTCAGTGGTGACGGTGACACTGCATCCATCGGGATGGGTCAATTCAAACATCTCCTTCGCCGCAACGTTCCCATGGTCTATATCATCGAGAACAATGGTGTATACGGTCTGACCAAAGGTCAGTTTTCAGCCACAGCGGACACAGGACAGACGCTCAAATATGCGGGTTCCAATCCCTTTATGCCCATCGACATCTGCCTTGAAGCCGTTGTTGGTAACTGTAGCTTTGTGGCTCGCTCGTTTGCAGGTGATCCCAAGCAAATCGACGCTTTGTTGAAAGCTGCAGTCCACCACAATGGTACCGCAATTTTGGATATTATCAGCCCCTGTGTCACCTTCAACAACCACCCGACCTGCACCAAGAGTTTCCCTTGGGGCAAAGAAAATGAGATCCAACTCCATGAGATCTCCTTTGTTCCTCAGTACGAGGAGATCTCTATCGAAGACTATGCACCGGGAGAGATAAGAGACGTAGAGTTGCATGATGGCTCTCACCTTCACTTGAAAAAGATCGCAGAAGATCACGATCCAACCAACCGCATGGAGGCCATCCAGCTTTTGGAGAGAGCAAATGCAGAGCAACAATTGCTCACAGGTTTGATCTACATCAACGCTGACACGCCAGACTTCCACACCATGAACAATACAGTACAAACCCCCCTTGTGAACCTGTCTGATGAGCAACTTCGCCCCAGTGAAGAAGTCCTCAACAACATCATGGCGGGAATGAAATAGGAGTCATACCATGAATGAATTGATTATTTTCATGGGCCCTCCCGGGGCTGGAAAAGGAACCCAAGCCAAGATGTTGTGCAAAGAGCGCAACCTTGTACAGTTGTCTACCGGTGATATGTTGCGCAGCCACACCAAGCGCGGCACAGAGCTTGGTATCGAGGCGAAAAAGATCATGGACCGCGGTGAACTCGTCTCTGACGATATCATCGTGGGCATGGTTCGCGATGAACTCAGCCAAAAACCCGCTGGAGAGATTCGCGTCTTGTTCGACGGATTCCCTCGCACCACCGCACAAGCAGAAGCATTGGACCAGCTCCTTGCAGAACTCAATGCTCCCTTGCGTACCGTGTTGTTGTTGGAAGTCAATGAAGAAGAAGTTGTCCAACGATTGCTCAAACGTGCCGAACTCGAAGGCCGCAGCGACGATAATGAGGCCACGATCCGCAATCGTATGGAGGTCTACAACAAGCAGACGGCTCCTCTGATCGCCTACTACGAAAGCAAAAACCTCCTGGTGAAAGCCAATGGCATGGGTGCCATCGATGAGATCTACGCCCGACTCCAGGAAGCTCTCACATAGTCGGAAGTGGAAAGTCAAAAGTCGAAAGAGACCTACCTATGTCTGCTTTCGACTTTCCACTTTGAACTTTCCACTTATTTTCTCTTGACAAATCAACTCCTTTTGGGCAGGATGTCGCGTTCTGGATACGTGCGTTTTTGTGTCAACACCCTAGAAATTCAGCAATTTTCAGGAAAAACATGTTTGATTCCCTCACAGATAAGCTCTCTGATGTTTTCAAAAAACTCAAAGGGCAAGGCAAGTTAAGTGAACGTAACATTGACGATGCCTTAAAAGAAGTTCGCTTGAGCATGCTTGAGGCAGACGTCAACTTCCGCGTGGTGAAAGCTTTCATCAAGGCAGTGAAGGAGCGTGCTGTTGGGACGGAAGTGATGAAGTCACTTACGCCAGGGCAGCAGTTTGTGAAGGTCGTCCATGAAGAGCTGATCCTGCTGTTGGGTGAAGAAGATGAGACATCCCTCAACCTCTCTCACCGACCACCTGTCCCTCTCATGGTTGTAGGTTTACAGGGTTCAGGTAAAACCACAACTTGTGGAAAGCTTGCGTTGATGCTGAAGAAGCAAAAACGCAACCCTCTCCTGGTCCCTGCTGATGTGTACCGCCCTGCCGCGATTCAACAGCTCAAGACTCTGGGCTCTCAAATCGATGTCGAGGTATGGGACACGCAAACCGATGACGAACCTGTCGAGACCGCTCAAAAAGCCCTCGACTATGCCGAAAAGAATGGCTTTGACATCGTCATTATCGACACCGCCGGACGTCTGCATGTCGATGACGATATGATGGCAGAGGTGGAAGAGCTTCGCAACACCACCGAACCCAAAGAGATCTTGTTCGTAGCAGATGCTATGACCGGTCAGGACGCGGTACAGGTCGCAAAAGCCTTTAATGATCGACTGGAGATCACCGGCGTTGTTCTCACAAAAATGGACGGCGACGCCCGTGGCGGTGCCGCCCTCTCCATTCGAACTGTCACCCAAAAGCCTATCAAGCTCGTGGGTGTCGGTGAAAAGATGGATCGCCTGGAACGCTTTTATCCCGAGCGCATCGCATCTCGTATCTTGGGCATGGGTGACGTCCTCTCCCTCATCGAAAAAGCCCAAGAAAATTACGATGAAAACAAGGCAAGAGCACTCCAAAAAAAGATCGCAAAAGACTCTTTCACTCTGGAAGACTTCTTGGATCACTTGCAACAATTGAAAAATATGGGCCCTCTCCAAGACTTGTTAGAGAAGATCCCAGGGATGAGCCAACAACTCAAAAAGATGGATGGCCAGGAAGATCCCGAAAAACATCTCGCCCGTGTGGAAGCCATTATTCACTCCATGACAAAACAAGAACGCCGCAACCACACGATCCTAAATGCCAGCCGAAAACGACGCATTGCCCGTGGCAGTGGCACTTCTGTCCGAGATATCAACGAACTGCTCAAGCAGTTCGTGGAGATGCGAAAGATGATGAAGAAAATGCAACGCATGGGCATGGGCAAACTTCGTCAGATGATGGGCCGCTTTATGGGCTAGTCATACGCTTCCACGACAGGCCACTTACTCGGCCCGTCATATTCCAACGACAGGCCACTTACTCGGCCCGTCATACTTCCGACAGGCCGCTTACTCGGCCCGTCATACTTCCGACAGGTCGCTTACTCGGCCCGTCATACTTCCGACAGGTCGCTTGCTTGGCTTGTCATGTTTTACTGTTTCTAAGAATCATGGGCCACGTTGTGGAGCCATCTTGTTTCACTGTTGTTTTCAAACCCGGTGCTTGATCACC
>JALTMC010000728.1 GCA_027005175.1 Myxococcales bacterium | reverse complement strand
GAAACAAGACACCGTAATATCCAAGGTGAGTATGAGCGTGTTTGAGATGGCGAAAGCGTAGGAACGAAGGCAAGGAAGAACCGGCCAGGATCCAACGAAGCCAGCTCCCCAGAATCACCGTTCCCAAGACACAAATCCAAATCACACGAACGATCTGCGCCTTACTCGAAGCTGTCATTGGATCAACATTTGAACTGGAAGCCTGAATCATAACCGTTCTCAGCCTGGAATCATCCAGAATCGATTAAAAGTAGAGCAAGCCGGTAAATCCGAAGAAATGGTTGAGGAGGGAGTCATCGGTTCCCACTTGTTGCCGATAGGCAGCTTCGAGGCCAAAGCGTTTGTACTTAAAACCTAACCCCAAGGAGAGATGGTGCATATCACGGGCTTGGTCAAACTGGTATCCTCCGCGAATGGTAAAGATCCGTGCGATCGTATAAGCGGCTCCAATTCGCAATTCATGACCAAACTCTCCAGGAGCGATTTTTGATCGACTCTGGAAATCCATCACCCAATCAATCGAAGCCCGAAAGGGCAGATTTTTGAGACCACCAAAGGCAACACCGAGACCTATGGCAATAGGAGTCTCCCCTGTATCGTTGTAAATCAGATTATAACCCACAGCAGACACACGAAGCCCTGGAACAATTTGCCAAGTCACACCAATATCGAGGTTAACACCATTGATGGGAGTAAAGAAGGGTCGCTCCAGATACAAGTATTTGACAACAAGACCAACAGATAGAATTTTCTTATAGGTATACGCGGAGCCGACCCGAATAATATGACCTGCAATGCTCTGAAACTTGCCATCATCGGGACGTGCGGCAGTATAATAAGAATAAGAAAGGCCGCCAGCCAACATGGGGTTTGTTTTGCCATCAGCAATGCTCACATTGAAGACGCGATTGTCAGCATTCGGGTGAAAGTAGAAGCCAGCCTCCAGATAGGAGTAGTCCATAAATCCCATCCCGGCAGGGTTGAGGTAAAAGGACTCAGGTCCGTCGGCCAAAGCAAGCCCAGAGTTCCCCATTCCCAAGGCCCGGACTCCAGGGATCTCAGGAGCTGGACTGCTGGGAACTCCACCTCCCAAAAACTTGACGCCCTCTCCAGCAGCCTGGATTTGACCGGAAACAAGAAAAACAAAACACCCGAGAAAGATGCCACAAAAAAGAGAGAATCTAAAATCCAATCGCCCCATCATACAGTTTACATACTCGATAAGAAGTTATAGGTAGTGAGCCAATGCTTGGTTCCATCGAAGATCGTCCATCATACCGTTTGTAGACTCGATACGAAGTGATACCAAAACCTGGTTCCATCGAAGATCGTCCATCACACCGTTTGTAGACTCGATAAGGAGTGATACCAAAACCTAGTTCCATCAAAGTTCATCCACCTGAAAGAAAGCAGAAGGCGGGCACGCGACCAACCTACGTTCACCTATTTCCATAGGAAGAATCAACTTTTTTGCGGAGGTAAGATGTCTCAAGAAGAGAGCGATTCTCAATTTGAGGGTGTCCAAAACAACTCTTTCTTACCGTATCGCTTTTTCATCTGTTTGCGTATTTGATTCTGTCGAAACCGGTTCACATAATCGATGAAGAGCTTGCCATGCAAATGATCGATTTCATGTTGGAGAGCAACAGCCAAAAGCTCATCTCCTTCGACCGAAAAGAGCTCGCCCTTCCGGTTGTAAGCCTCCACACGAACAGAAGGATACCGCTCAACCGGAGCGTATATCTCGGGAAAAGAGAGACAACCTTCCTCACCTGCTTGAAGTTCACCGCTGTGTTCCACAATCGTAGGGTTGACTAACTCAAGCAGCCCAACCTCTTCATCACCTGTATCAATCACAGTCACTTGTAACTCAACACCAATTTGAGGGGCTGCGAGTCCAACACCATTTGCGACATACATGGTCTCTACCATATTATCCAACAGCTGATGAAGCTCTGTATCAAAAGTTTCAACAGGCTTGCACTTCGATCGCAATACAGGATGAGGATACAACAGAATATTCAAAATAGACATCAATCTTCCATGGGTTCTGGGTTCGAGGTTCTGGGTTCGAGGTTCTGAGTTTTGAAAAGAGCTGTGGCATGTGGGCTACCACCGAGACGAGGATGACAACATCATCAATAAGAAACAGATCCAGGTTCTTGGAGTAGTCCTGAGCAAGAGAATACACTGTTATGCATCAGCGAGGTTACTCATGTATCGAAAGCGCAACTGAGAATCCCCGACAACAGCATAGGCTTCATCCAAAACTTGTTGGATTTCGTTGAGTTTCGTTCCCATTGAGGAGACAACCGCCGGGGAGAAACGCTCCTTCGCAAACGAATGTTTAATGCGTTGATACGATCTTCGGATATCAACTTCAAGGGCCTCAGGAGTGAGTTCCAAGACTTGAAAATAATTTTCCGTCATGATTTGAACAAACTTTTGCTCAATCATTTGACGTGCAGCTTCCATCTCTTTTGTAGCGATGGAGGAGGTGCCTGGGTAAGGAGCCTGTCCCACTTGTTTTTCGGGTCGGATCTGCATGGAGGCTCGCGCACTGGAGCGCTGTGAGTTCATAACAGAGCGGTAACTCACCGCAGGCTGGTCAGGTGGGAGGCTATTGTGCAAAGCAGCTTCGGCGGGTGTCATGGGAGCTTCGGGGTCCATGGCAGCAGGCCGAGTCACAGTGGAAGTCAGAGCACTTGATGGTTTGGAGTGCACAGAAGAAGTCATCAACACAGAGCCTGTTCCTGGAACCAAGCCATGACCTGTAGGATACGATGTTGAGCCAGACTCCCGCATTCGAATATAACCGAGAATCATTAAAACATAAGCCAAAGAGTATAAGATCCTGGATTCAACACGCATGGTTCCTCGAATCAGCTCAAGAGACCGATGACCATCAATTAAATTCACGATTTGCTTTTCAATCCCTTGTAGGGGCAAAAAGTTCTCAGGGGTACGATTGGCAAACCACTGTGGGACCCGATCACCTCCTATCAAGAGAGACAAGTGTTCCAAATCATATCCCTCGCGAACACCTTGTAAGATCAGAGGTGCAAGAGGGAATGAAGCTTTGGGATCAGTACCAGGAGTATCCCCAGGAAAAAAGTGAAAACCTCCCTTTCGCCATTGAAAGCAAGACAACATCAGTTGTTCAATGTACCACCGCTCAACCTCTGCCACCTGGCCAGGTTGAATTTTCCCCATGTCCAGAAGAAGTTGAGCGCCACCGGGAAATCCAAGCTCTGGATGCATGTCAACTTCCCGCTGATGGAGCAATCCATCCTGGACCAATATCAACGGCAGAGAAAGGATGGGCTGGGTGGATTGAGCCACAATAACAGAGCCACGATCCATCCAGATATTGCGGAGGTCATTGCCAAGAGAGAGGTCCAATCGACCCGAAGCTTGTTGACGAGCAAGTATGGCAAAAATGCGAGCAACATCGAGTTTATCAAGAGTTCCCGCCCACTCTCGACTATCCACACCGGCAGGAGGAATCGAGGAGTTCACGTTGTGCTTGGAGAGAGGAGGCTGAGAGATATGCGAAGGAGGTGGGGTCTGTACAGACGGGGCAACCTGAGAATCTGCCATAGCGGAAGCATCAAACGGACGAAGGTGCATCACTGTTTTGTCCCCAACAAGATCCTGTTCGGGAGCAGGTTCTAGTTTCTTTGTGCCTTGTTGAATGTGAAGCACGACCTCGTCGAGAAGTTGGGCAGAGGGTAGGCTCATATCCACAGAACTGTCGTTTGCTCGTAAGCCCTGAATGCCAGGAGTGGAAAGAACCACACATTGCGCTGTTCCAACTTGATCCGTGAGAACAACCTTCTGATAAAAATCTCGACCGTCTCCTTCCAAAGCCACCACCAAAAAGTGAGGTTGTAGGACGTGAAGTAATTTGCTCGCCTCGCGACTTCGAGTGGTTCGAAACACATGGTATCCCCGACTGGTCAGGCCATGCTCCATAATGCCACCGCGATGCTGTTGGCTGTCCAATATGAGTATGGTTTGCTGTCTCATTTTTGCTCCACCTCATTCACCATGTTGAGGCATATGTCAGAACCCAAAGATCACCAAGAAGAACCTCTTCTGTTGAACGACTGTCATTCAACAGAACTATAACATATGCACAGGATCAGGGTCGATTGAGATCTTCACTCCCGAGCGACGTCGCTGAGGGATCTCTTCACGCACCAGCCGCCAGATCATCTCATGCAATGTCCGACGGGTTGCTGATTTAAATAGCATATGCCAACGAAATTTGCTCTTAATCCGCTCAATGGGTGCAGGGGTTGGCCCCAAAAAAACAACTCCAGGGTATGTACCAGACTGCAAAATCCGACTGCAAAGTTGCCCCATTTCTTCCGCCACACGGCGGACTTCATCCGGCTCTCGCCCCTCGAAACGGAGAGCCACGAGCCAGCCATAAGGAGGATAACCAAGCTCTTGTCGGTTTCGGCTCTCCACTTCATAAAAACCAGGATAATTGTACTGTTGAACAAATCGAATACTTGGATGGTCTGGGTTAAAGGTTTGAATCGCCACACGTCCCGGTTTGTCGCCCCGACCGGCGCGACCTGCCACCTGCATCAACAATTGAAAGGTCCGTTCACCGCTGCGAAAATCAGGTAGGTTCATCCCCATATCAGCCAACAACACACCAACCAACGTAACACCGGGGAAGTCGTGACCTTTGGCCACCATTTGAGTGCCGAGCAAGATATCAATCTCACGTCGGCCAAATCGTTCGACAAGCTTTTCTAATTTGCCTCTTTTTCCGGTAATGGTGTCCCGGTCCATCCGTTCAATGCGAGCTCCCGAGAAAACCTGTTGCAGCATCTCATGAACCTTCTCTGTCCCTCGCCCTAAGAACTCGATCTCTTCATTTTTACATTGAGGACAGCTCTTTGGCTCGGGCTCGGCATAGCCACAATAATGACAAAGCAGTGCGTGAAGAGAGAGATGATGGGTTAAACTGACAGAGCAATGAACACAGCGAAAAGTATAGCCACATGCAGGGCAGAGCACAGAAGCATGGTATCCCCTTCGGTTGAGCAAGAGGATCGTTTGGTCACCTTGGGATAGGTTGTCTTCCATCAATTGCTGTAGTTGGGGTGATAAGATACTACCAGGGCGAAAACCGACCTGTCGCATATCAATCACATCGATCGCAGGCATGGGCTTTTGATTCACTCGGTCCGGTAACTCCAGATAACCCCACTTCCCACTTTGGGCGTGAGCATAACTCTCAAAGGCTGGCGTTGCAGAGCCAAGAATCACCGTAGCCTCCGCATCTTTCCCTCGAACCAAAGCGAGGTTGCGAGCATGATACGGGAATTTTCCATCCTGTTTGTAGGATGTCTCATGTTCCTCGTCTACGATAATCACACCGACATCAAGAAAAGGAGCAAAGATGGCCGAGCGAGCACCGATCACAAGCGGGATCTCATGCCGAAGGATGCGCCACCACTGGTCAAATCGCTCTCGCTCCGTCAGTCCACTGTGAAGAACCGCCAAACGATCGCCCAATCGGCGTCGAAACACTCCAACAAACTGAGGAGTTAAAGCGATTTCGGGGACCAAGACAATGGCTTGACGACCTGCTTGTAGTACCTTCTCAATCACACGAAGGTACACTTCGGTTTTCCCGCTCCCTGTCACACCATGGAGTAAAAAGGACTGAAAGCTGCGCTCTCCAACAAGGGGAAGAACTTCATCCAACACATCCTTTTGGAGGGGAGTTAGCCTGGGCTTTTTAACATGAGGCTTGACCTGCAATGCAAAAAAAGGATCGGAGCTAACCTCTCTCTCATCAACATCGATCAGCCCCTTTCGAAGCAAGCTTCGAATCGCAGGAGAACAAGGCCCGAGAATCCGTCGAATCTCAGAACTCGAGAGTTCTCCCTTACTATCGAGCAACCGATGAACATCGCGTTGTTGGCGAGAGCGTTTGAGCAGAGACTCTCGCCGCGCGAGAGAGGCCCCCTCTACAATCCGAAAGTAACGTTCCTTTTTGGCCTTAATTCTGGGCTTGGTCAGCTCGTCATTCAGGTGGAGAAAGGCATCGCGCACCAGCTCGTGTATGTGATAATGCCGTCCCCCTTTCACACGCTTTAACAGAATCGGGATGGGGAGGGTCTCTTCCGGCTCAAGAGCCTCTAACAAGATCCCTTTTGGGCCTCGCAAAAGTCCGCTCGCACGGGCGAAGACGCCAGTCTCGGTCAAAGATACCTTTTGCCGACTTGCGATATTGATGCCCGCTGGTAAAGCCCCACGAATGACCTCACCGAGGGGAGTAAAGAGGTACTTCGCAAGAAACTGGTAGAGTCGTAGGAGTCGCTCATCAAACAATGGCTGTTCATCGAGGAGATCGATGACTTCCTTCATTTGAAAGTCACTGTCTTCCGGCGGCGCAGAGAAGCTGAGAATATAGCCAGTCACGCGCCGCCGCCCTACGGGGACCAGCACACGCATTCCAAGAGCCGCCCGTTCAGCAAGAGGCTCTGGCAAGACATAGTGATAGGTATCAAAGACAGGCAGATCCAGTGCGACTTCCACAGGCTTAAGAGGAGGGCCTTCCTCGACGGGAGTCGGCTCTTCGTCCGTATTCCCCCCCCACAAAGGAAGAGAAGGGAAATCGGCATCACTCATCGAACACGAGAGAAGATATGAGCGGGGAGGGAGCCCTGTTTGATCTGGTATACCAGGGTACGGCTTGTGAGCTTCCCGTTTCGATACACTTCCACTCGACCAGGAAAGACAGCACGCCCACCGATCTTATTGTAATCCAGATAACGGATATCCCAAATCGGACCCTTTTTTCGCAATTGCCCCACAAACCGAAGGGGAACAAAGCGAGATTTATCCAGCCACAGTTGATTTTGTTTTTGATCTTTTCGCTGGGCACCAAGAATGACCACAGGATGTCCCACAAACCAAGTCAGACCGACACGATTTTGTTCTCGATAGTCGCTGGATTTATCCCAGGTTTGAGAGCCCCGATAAAACACACGCATCCGTCGAAGGAGAGAGCGAATGCTTCCATAACCATAGCCTGAAGATTCAACAGCAAACAGATCCAATCGAGGGTTGGGGCGACGTCTGCGGCGTGTCGCTTCCCCTTTTTTCCAGTGAAGCCATGACTTCCCTGCCCAGATATCGACCTGTACCAAGCGACCTTTGTGACGTTGTTCAAGACGAATATTTCCAGGACTTTGGAGATACAAGACCTCTTCTCTTTTTTGTTTCTTTCCCTGTACCAAAGAGGTCGTCATCTGCTTGATGCGCAACCGACGAAACGAAGCTCGGGTCCTGGCGTATTTTGCAAGATAAAATCGAGCAGGCAAGATATAAGCCTCTGCCTGACAAGCAAAGCCTAGCCACAGGATGACACCAGTGAGTATCCACAAGGGAATGACTCGGGATTTCAGCACAGGTCTTCTCCTTCCATCCACAAGTTTATGATGGTGATGGGATTGAACTTGAGGTGAGTCAAAGAGACAACCATTTCTTGACTCACCAACGATCTCTTCTACACATTTGTTCAGCACACGTCAAGCTGAACATGCCTTCTTATCTGTATGACTTAGGAAGACAGCACAACACCGGCTTCGTGTAGAGCCTGTATCTCTTCCTCAGAGAAGTCAAATTCTCGAAGAATCTGAGTGCTGTGCTCCCCCAGCAAAGGCGCACCTTTGTGCGCAGGAGGAAGCACAGAGTCCATTCGAAAAGGTGTTCGGGGCCCAACGACCTGACCCTCTGTAGGATGTTCATGGGTCACAAAATAACCTCGTGCCTGTGCGTGAGGCTCTCTCATCACTTCATCCAGCTCAAGAACAGGCTCCACACAAACATCATACGCAGCGAGAAACGCTGCCCACTCATCACGGCTCTTTGTCGCCAGAACCTTTTCAACCGCAGCACGGGCACTTTCACCGTCCGGGTCCATGGAGAGCCCATCTCCTGAGAGATGCTCCAGCCCCAAGGCAGAGACAAGCCCCAACCAGAATTTAGGCTCCAGAGAGCCAATGGACAGATACTTTCCATCACCGCATCGATAGACTCCATAACAAGGCATACCACCTGTTAGCATACCTTCTCCACGATCGGAGGAGTCCGCTCCAAAGGAACGTTGTCCAAGCTCCATAGTGAGAAAAGGCAAGAGCCCTTCACACATTGCCACATCGCAAAAACAGCCTTCCCCTGTTCGCTCTCTCCGAAACAAAGCAGACAAGATATGGCTGACCCCCATCCAGCTTCCACCCGTCACATCAGCAAGCTGCACGCCCGGCACAACAGGAGGTCCACCGACAGAGCCTGTAAGAGAGAGAACACCTGTCCGGGCCAAGTAATTGATATCATGACCTGCCCGTTGAAACAGTGGTCCGTCCTGTCCATAGCCTGAAATGGAGCAGTAAATTAGATCGGGTTTGATGGTCCGGAGAGTCTCATAATCAAGACCCAGGCGCTTCATCACACCCGGTCGAAAGCCCTCCAAAAGAACATCAGCGTTCACAACCATGTGAAGCAGTGTATCAACACCAGCGGCTGTTTTAAGATCGAGAGCGAGGGAGCGCTTGTTTCGATTGAGAGCTGCAAATGCCCCACTCATATTCTCTCTCACAGGGGGAAACCAGCGGGTATAGTCTCCTCCCCTAGGAGCCTCAATTTTGACAATGTCTGCGCCGAGGTCAGCCAACATAAGAGAACAAAGAGGACCAGGTAAGAGGCGACTTAGATCCAGGACACGGATCCCTGCCAAAGGTAAGGTAGACATAGCAATCATCCTCAAAGCAGACAAAGCGGTAGGAGATCACAGCCAAAAGATGGACGGGAATCCCCAGATCATCGGCTGACAGACACATCGAGTCTCACAATCCAATATTTTTCGTATTTCAAAACAAAGATCAGCCGAAGAAGTTGAGAGCAGGAGGGAGAGAAGATCGGGATTGCGGGTTTAGCCCAGAACTTTCTGAAGTTTCATGGCCAGGCCCATATTCCCTTTAACTTTGAGTTTACCGGTCATGAACATCATTTGGGAGTTGGCTTCTTTGCTCACAATTTTGAGAAAGTTCTCCGCAGAAACCGTTACAGTACAATCCGCTTCACCTTCTGCGCCTTCGGAAGCACCACCCACACCCTCTTCAATTTTAACGGTCCACTGACCACCTTCATCACCCAAGTCAAACAAGTATGTAGCAGTGAAATCACCCAAGCCACCTGCAGCAAGGCGATCATTCATTTCGGTGAACGTAGCTTTCACGGTCTCTTGTACACTCATAGAAACTTCTCCTTGTGTTACGTCGAAACCACAAAGATGGCCTGGAACTGTAACGACATTGTAGTTGGTTGAGGGGATTGCGCCAAGGTACACATATATACACAGGGACAGATGCAATCGCATAGGCACAGATTCGTACCAAATCCTAGGGTGAGGTGTCAAGAGAACAAATCACAGAGGGAAAGGAGAGAGAGCATAGAGCCGTCAACAATCGGGGGAAGAGAGCCTTATTTCTGGGGAGGTGAGGTCGGAGAAGTGACAATTCCAATACGTCGAAATCCAGCCCCTTCAATCAGGTCCATCACTTTGACAACAATGCGATGTTCGACACTTTCATCCGCGTCAATCGCGACCTGAGCTTCCGGAGTTTTTTTGTGCAGGGCCATCAGTTGGGCTGTCAGTTGAGAATAACTCAAACGTTTCCCTCGAAACACAATACTGCCCTCCCCACCTTTGGGAATCACCACCGTTAAACGCTGCTGATCAAGTGCACCGCTGTGTTTGGCTTTGGGCCGCTCAATAGAGATACCTGGAGATGAAACAAAAGTCGTCGTGATCAAGAAAAATATCAGAAGCTGAAAAATAACGTCGATCAGCGGTGTAAGTTCAAGTGTTTCAACATTTCGCCTGCTGCTCCGACGAAACTTCATGACTGACTCCCCTCATTTCCCTCATCCTTGGGTCTCAGCAAAATAGGCTGAGAAGGAGAAGGTGGGTGCGTTGATGCAGAAGGCATCGCAGATGCAGGAGACACCGCAGATGCAGGAGACACCGCAGATGTAGAAGACACCGCAGATGTAGAAGATTCGGCTGATAACATGGCCTCTAGCAACGCTGTCGAGTCATATTGGAGATCCAAAACAAGGCGATCGACCCGAGATAACAGATACCGAAATCCGATATAAGCGGGGATCGCAATGGTGAGACCCACTGCCGTAGTTACCAACGCGGCCCAAACACCACCTGCCACCAGACGAGGATCACCGACACCGCCAATGGCAACCTGCCGAAACGCTTTGATCATACCCAAGACTGTACCCAGCAAGCCCATTAGAGGCTCTAGGCTGGCCACAACACCCAAGGCACCAATCCTCTTCTCAAGAAAGAAGGCCTCTCGTTGTCCCATTTCTTCTGCCGCAGCACTAATGGATTCCCTCGAATGGTTTCGTTCGCGGGCTGACAACATGGCCAAAGCCACCCGTGTAAGGGGGTTGTGAACACGTTGACACACCACACGCGCTTCACTCCAGCGAGCACTCTGCACGAGACCAAGCAGGTGTTGTAAGATGTCCGGTGGATTGATGAGTCTTCGTTGCAAGACCCACAATCGCTCCAAAAAAAGGCCCATCCCGATCACAGAGCCCATGAGGATGGGATACATCACCCATCCTCCTTTATAAAACAGATCCCACATCAGTGCATTTTCCTCCAGTGTGCACGCCAAGCCCAAAAGTCGGAGAGTATATCTGTCACAACATGTTGCCGTTCCAAACCAACCACAGCGGCATACGATTCTACAAGCAATCGAAGCATTCGTGAGGAGCCAAAGTCATCGTACTGACGAGACTCAAGAAGCTCCAATTCTTTCGTAGAACAAGACAAACGTAAAGCTAATTCCTGTATCGTCAAACCTGCACGTTCCCGAGCTTTGCGCAACATATCGTGTTCATGTGTTTTTGTATTCTCAACAGACACAGATCCATGAGACGGACCATGATTGCTTTCCTGTTTTTCCAGAAGCTGGGCAAATCTGGCGGTACTTTTCAGTGGACCAGACATGATTCCGTAATCGCTTTCTTGTTTTTCCAGAGGCTGGGCAGAGGCGGAGCCCCTCGAAGGGCTCGTAGGTGCCTTTCCCCAAGAAGCTTTCGACCCGTAATGCCTTCTTGTCATCGATAGATTGGTACCAGCAGAAACAGGCTTGTGGGGTTCGCCAGGCGCAGGCTTGTGGGGTCCATCAGGAGAAGAAGGTGAGGAAGACTCTGGGGCCTGCGTGGACAGATCTTGCTTCAAACGCAGATGAGCCTTGCCGAGAGCTTCCAAAAAAGTATGGCGTTCTTCCCGGCGAAAGAGGCCGTAACTGGCCAGACTGTGGTTGCTGTACAAACGAAGTAACCGCTGATACGACGACTCGACATCGCCCCATGAGGCCCCCTCATCCAGCTCTAAAACAAGCAAGGCTTGAGCTCGTTTTTCCTCTTCTCGCATTCCGTTCCTTGTCCTTCCTCTTAGTACTCTCTTCGCGTTCTTGGTCCAGAGAGTTCATGGGCACTCTGCTGCAAATAACAT
>JALTMC010000727.1 GCA_027005175.1 Myxococcales bacterium | reverse complement strand
GTTGTACACCATGGTTCCCAAAGGAACCATAATGACCCTGTCTTCCCCACCACGTCCATGCTTCGATTTGCCTTGTCCGTGCTCGCCCGACGGCGCTTTGTAATGACGTCGATAACGCAGGTCAAGCAAAGTCGAGAGATTTCGAGTCGCCATAAGGACGATATCGCCACCGTCTCCACCATCTCCCCCAGATGGACCTCCTCGGGGTCGAAACTTCTCCCGAAGGAAGGCCACAATTCCATTGCCACCATGCCCCGCCTGTACTTCAATCACAGCTTCATCGATTAAATGCATGACGGATACCTCTAGCACAAAAAACAATCAAAAAAAAAGTCCAGGGCAAAAACCCCAGACTCTTGAAAACAAAGAGCATATGTTCGATTGACTTCACATTCTATCACTTCGCTTCACGACAGAGGAGAGGGCCGCTTCCCAAAAGAAACGGTACTCTTTTTCCAACATCGACATGAACAACCTACCACATGAAAGAGAGGTTCAACTCCAAGAAGAAAATCTCAACACAAACAGGAACAATAACAAACCCAAAAGGGTTAACAACTGTAGCGTGAGCTGGAACGTTTCACAACAACTCAAAAAGAGGTCGAAGTAAGAGACTCAACAACAACATGGGCTAGAGTAAGAACATGTGCAAGAACAAAGAACGGAGAACATTAGGTAGTCACTGTGAACAAGTACGTGAGAGTTATTCTTTGGAAGAAAGTAAAAGACTGGAATCTTTTACTCTGGCATGCATCAAGTAAGGCGGCTGCATGACATGACTACAAAGAATTGAGATGGAGCAAGTACATGAACGGTGCACGAGAACAGGATACCAAGTAAGCATACGAACAAGAGTGCTCTACGATGTTTTTATCCAACTCATTTTGTCCCACAGAGCGTGGTCTCACAAAATGAACTGGCAAATACAGGTCTCTTGACCAAGATCCCTTTGGATTATCGAAGATCACCACGCCCACAAAGAGGTGTGGCCCTCCCAACAACCACTTTCCCACCACTGCAACAATGATGAGGGGATACCTTTGTCTAACTTATCGAGTAAGAACACGTCAAGTTTTTGAACTTTTTCTTTCCAGGAAGCCCCCAAAATCCTTCAAAACATCGTAGTATCCAAAGCTTTGTCAGATTTGAAGTGCTGAAAAGAGAAAAGAACATTGACGTATACAAAAGAACTGAGAACGCAAAGAAGTGATCTTCGGGTTGATCACCTCAACGAAAGCTTTACGCTTCTACAGTCGCAGCAGGATATACACTGACACGCTTGCGCTTGCTGTCTTTGTTTTCGAAGGTCACAACACCGTCAATCAAAGCAAACAGGGTGTAATCTCGACCCATACCCACATTGCTTCCGGGGTGGATCTTGGTTCCCAACTGACGAACCAAGATATTACCAGCGATCACATTCTGTCCGCCAAATTTTTTGACGCCGCGTCGCTGGCCCTTGCTATCGCGACCATTCCTGGTACTACCACCACTTTTCTTTGTAGCCATAACTTGTCTCTCTGTAGTAGGGCTCACATCATCTTGATGTAGCCAAGGTCTGACAGAAACGCATATCTCTGTGTCGCAACACACGAGAGATGCTCACAACGAAGGGGGTACCTTAGCTGATTTTTCCGTCGGGAGCAATCTGCTTCACTCGCAAACGAGTGTAGTACTGACGATGGCCCTGACGCCGACGGTACTTTTTACGTCGTTTGAACTTGTACACCAGAATCTTTTTACCGCGAAACTGTTCTACAATTTCACAAGCAACTTTCGCATTATCCAAGTAGGGGGAACCCACAACTGGATCGGAATCGCCGCCACTAATCAACAAAACTTGATCAAAGATAACTTGCTCGCTACGTTCGCCAGCCAGCTTCTCAACAAAAAGGAGGTCTCCCTCCTTCACGCGATACTGTTTGCCGCCTGTTTGAATCACTGCATACATGGAAATCTATCCTTCCTCAGGGGTCCAGAAGACGGATTTGTAAGTACTTACCGCCTCTTTCAATCATTCTTTGGGGCCATCAATGGGAAATGGCTTGGATGTACTAACGAAAACCACTCAAGTTGTCAAGGGAAAAAGTTCTATCAGCCAAGAAATCGACAAGAAACTCACCCCAAACTCACCCCAAACTCAACCCAAACTCACCCCATATACAGCACCTCGTCAGCCATCGATGCCAGCACATGTCTCCGTATTCCAGAATCCAACAGACAACGCAAAGCACAAAGGAAAACAACATGAGAAAAACAACATGAGGAAAACAACATGAGAAAAACAACAGAGCAAGCAAGGAGGGGAGAGAGCGTCTACTCCTTGAAAGAAAAGGAGGTTTCCCTTCGACGCCTCATCATCGGGAGCAAGAGAAGAAGCCAAAGAAAAGTAGGCAGAGAGCCGCCACCCGACTGACAACCACAGGCAGTGCTCTGACCTGGATTGGGTCGAGTCGCCTGATCGGGCTGGGTTTGAATCGGTCGGCAAAAGTCAGCAACACAGTTTTCGGAGATCTCACACTCAGGATCGGATTGACAAGGTTTGGCAAAGATACAGGCCCCCTTGTGACAGATCGAACCGGCTGAGCAAGTGGGCTTACAAGCTGAGCTGTTGCCATCCGCAATGCATTTTCCTTGCACACAGATCTGCCCCTTCGGACACTCTCCACTTGACTGACAACCACCACTCACACACTGACGATTCTGACAGACCTGACCTTGGGCACAATCCCCATTGCTTGTACAACCGGCTGTTTTTGGTTTGCATTGCCCTGCCTGGCAGGTCTCGCCTGAGAAGCAGTCCTTGTTGCTTTGACAACCCGCCACACAAGTGCCGCCTTGACAGATCTTACCTTGAGAACAATCGTTGTTACTTCGACAACCCGATCCACCGTCCTGACAACGAAGATCCTTACAAGTCTTTCCACCGGAGCAAGGGTTCTGAGAGTTGCAATAACAAAGCTGCTCCCCTGTTTGTGATTTCACACACTTTTCTCCTGTGGGACAAGAGCCTTGAGGACAAGCCAAAATACACACCCCCTGGGTGGCACCTTGTTGCACCAGAGTACATACATGACCTGCAATACAACGACTCTGGTTGTCACACGGTTGACCGCGTTGCTGAGAACCAGCACCTGGCACACAAACATTGTATTGAGCATTGCACGCCCACTGGTTGACACAGTCACTATCCGATTGGCAAGGCCGCACACACAGAGATTGTGGAGAATTTGGATCTTGGACACAAGTAAGGCCTGTTTCACACCTCCCGCTCACACAAGCTTCTCCTTCTTTCCCAGCAGGGCCTGCCGAACCGCTGCCTTTGCAAAAATTCCCCTGGCATTGCTGACCACCACTGCAATCTTTGTCACTTGTACACAAACAAGCCTTCTCCTTGTTCGTAAGCGTATAACACTTGTTACCACCTGTGCAGGTCCCGTTGGGACAAGTACGATGGCATGTTCCCGAGGTGCTTCCTTGCTGCGTGATCACACAAGTGTGATCTGCGACACATAGATTTTGTGCATTACACGGTTCACCCAACTTCTGGGTATTCGTAGGATTGGTGTTCCCCTTTTGGCACTGATTCTGAGAGCATTTAAGCCCCTGAGAGCAGTCTTTGTCAGCGGTGCACAAACAAGCTGCGTCACCGTTGGTGAGGTTGTAACAGGTGTTGCCAGAGGGACAAACTCCATTGCTACACGCTCGAAAACAAACACCTGTGGTTGCGCCTGTTTTGACCAACACACACACAAGACTTGTTGTGCATAAATTCTGAGCATCACACGCCTGACCATACTGACGCGTTCCAGAGCTAGACGAACCCGAAGGGTAAATCGCACACACACCCGCAACATCATCTTGCTTTAACGCACGACATGGACAAATACCGGGACTCGCTGTAGGAAACATCGTTGCCCCTGGGGACTGTGTATGGTCCAATCCCAACAAGTGACCTATCTCATGGGTCGCAGTCCCTTCAATATCGTACTGCTGCCCACTCGGCTGCAATGACCAAGGATACGAACCATTAAAGATAATGTCTGCATCCAGGTACTCACCTGTTGCATTGAGATACGCAGGTAGTGTCAACGCGAGCGCGTTTGGAAAATTTGGGTCTGGAATATTTCGGTTCCAGATCAAAACGTTGCGCCGGTCCTGTTGGCTCCATTGCGATGTCGTAACACCACCATATGTAAATCGCAAAGACGTACAAGTCGGTGTCGCCCATTTCTGAAACGAAGCCCGAAGCACGGTAACCATCTGTGCTGATGATGCTTGCTGAAACCCATTGTGGTTGTAGTACCAACTCACAGGCAACTTCATCCACTTCACACTCACCCCATTCGGTGTAGAGATCCGTTTGTACGCCTCAACACCCGACACAGAGCCAAAGAACACACACAAGAAAGTAAGAAGAAGCCCCAACATGACTCCTGTCTCACCGCCCCTCCAACTCCGTCTCCTCTCCAAAAAGAAAAGAGACCCCTGCTCTGTCATCGGACGAGATGCCCTACCCAAAAAGAAACTCATCGCTTTGCCCCTCCCTTTTTGGAAGAGACCTTTCTCTGCTTTAATAAGACCCTACCAGGAAGCCTTATATTCGACTTCTTTCGCAGAGAGCGACCCACCACAAAACCAGGCTTCTTCTGCAAAACAGGACCCACCACAAAACCAGACTTCTTCTGCAAAACAGGACCCACCACAAAACCAGAGTTCCTCGATCTCAATCGGCGTATTCTTCGCAAGAACTGAAGAATACGCTTTCCTTTGGACACAGTTCGTGAGTTGAGAGGTAAAGCTCGCAGCAAAGGCCGCTTTGTCTTTGTTGAGGGGAGCTTTGTCTTTGTTGAGGGGAGCTTTGTCTTTGTTGAAGGGAGCTTTGTCTTTGTTGAGGGGAGCTTTGTCTTCGGATGTGAAGGTGTGGGAGGCAGAGCAGTACGACCTCTCTTGTACAACCGAATCGACTGACGCAACCTCAAGAGAGAGAGAGGAGTCTCTGTGTAGTTGAGGTGATAAAGAGAAGAGCCCGTCTTCTTGTGGCCAAGAGGTCGGTGAAACGTCAGCCCGTGAGCACTGCGTTTGAGCAGGATCTGACCCGAGCCACGCAACACACTGTACTTGCCTGCTGCCAAACCCATGACAAAGTAATATCTTCCAAGACGTTTTTTCTCTAGAAAGAGGACCACTTCTTCCTGCAGTTGGTAGTTGGCCGTTCCAGGGACCTTGCTTTCGATGCCATCCAGAATGCCACCCAACTTACGAACAACCACAACAGGCAGAGTCTCCCCTTTCATCTGTTCCAGCACCCGAACTCTGATCTCTGTATAGATGTAGCGATGCTTGGGTCCCCAAAGAAAGTGTTTTTGAATCACCTTCCCTCGTACGATCCGAGAAGATCGATGGATCATCTGTTCCATTGTGAGAGAAGGAATCACTGTGCACCATGCTTGCTCCGCACTCATACAACAAAGGCAAAGGATGACGGTGCTCCATCCAAGCTTCTCCACGCTCCTTAACATATCAATCCCTTTCAGCCTAACCCAACGCAACACTCAAAAACCAACAGCCACTCTGTTGAAAGTATCCACTCTATCTAGTTTATGTCTATACACTCAAAGCTACCAAGCTCAACGTCAACCTGTGACCCTTCAAATGTAGCACAACGGAGCACTACCGTCCCAGTTCAAAAAATAGGACCTGAAACAGTCCGTTCTTCTCCCATATTATCGGGGCCTAAACGAAAAAGATGCGTAATGGTAGCAGAAGAGAACTCAGACTTGATTTGTGTTCACCATTGAGACAAGCCTGAGCCTCAACATCCAACAACAACCTCACCTTTCTTTTGGACTGTCGCAAGGTTTAGGTTTCTTATGACCAACGTTCCTACGTTTTGCTTTACTTCCTTGCTCCATCTCACTACAGATCAAGTCTGGAGAATGGAAGATAATTGTGGACAATCACATAATTATCGTATAATTAACACAAGAATCAATAAGAAATCAGATTGGCCTGCACGACGAAGGCATCCCTATGAGTAGAGAGAAGAGAAAAGGAAGAAACTATGGCATTCACCAGAACGCTGGGCAACTTACGTCGCCTGCTTACACCGTCAGAAACAGAACAACTGGGAGACAGGCACGCTCATGTGATTGCTGTGACCGCACAAAAAGGTGGTGTGGGTAAAACGACAACAGCGGTGCATCTGGCTGTTGGGTTAGCCATGTTTCACAAACGCCGGGTACTTCTCCTCGACATGGATGGACAAGGGCATGTTGGAAAGAGCCTCGCTCATGAGGTCCCTATTGCCTCTCAGGCAGGTAGCATGGGTCAGTTTTTGCTCCAAAAGAAGCGCGATCTTTATGAGATATGTAAGCCCACGACAATCGACAACATGTGGGTGGTTCCCAGTGATCGGCACCTCAATGAGACAGAGACACTTCTGTCCACAAAGATCGGCAAGGAGCTTGCACTCAAGCAAGCACTGCATGTCGCCAAAACCCACTTTGATGTCGTGATCATCGACTGCCCACCCAACCTGGGCAACCTCACGCTCAACGCATTGGTGGCAGCGGATCAAGTCATCATCCCTTGTGATATGAGCGTATTGAGCTTGGACGGTGTCTCCGCCATCATAGACACGGTAGCCACTGTGCAGGAGATGCTCAATCCATCGTTGCAGTTGTTGGGGCTGGTACGAACCCGACTCGACCGGCGGAACCAGACCATGAACAAAACAATTGAAGATACATTGCGTCAAAACTATGGAGACTTCCTTCTCAACACAGTGGTTGGTGTCTCAACAGCCATCGCCAAAGCACAGCACGCAGGAAAGTCGATCTTCCATCACTCTCCCAAGAATCAAGGGGCCAAAGCCTACAAAGCTCTCGCACAAGAGATCGACACGATGCTCTTTGGCTCAGCCCTAACCACCGTCCATTAACCGCTCCAGACCTATCACTCCCAACACTCCCACCCAAGCAGAGCACCTTCAACAAACGAACCGCTCCAGTTCCATCACTCCTTGGGGCATCCTTCACCACAAGCAGGAGCAAGTCATAGCCTCACTGTGCTCGGGAAGTTCGCGCTCCAGACTATCACTCCTTGGAACATCCCTCACCCGGTTTGATCGCGTTACAGCTTCGACCGCTGTCCCAGGTAGCTCCCGACAATGCTCCATGGTTACCATTGCTGGAGAGGTCCTTCACACGAGTCCCACCCCCATCATCAAGGTTCCACAAACCAACTGTTTGAGAGTCATTGGAAAAAGTACAGGAAGGAGAGAAAGATGCACCTGTATAGCGAGCCACACGAGAGATCCGAATCGCTGCCATCTTTCCTCGAAAATCAGGCGTTCCGGTAGAGCCACTTTCCGTCCCCAAGACCAGCGGAAACGTGTTGGCCCCTATCGCGAGAGGTAATTGCATCTTCCCATTTTTGACACGCTTTCCATCAATATAAAAATGGTACTGCTGAGCTGTGTGTTCGTAGACAAATGCGATATGAGCCCAACGTTTCGTAGGACAGGCCCCAAATTTCAAAAGACCGCCTGTGTTTCCTTTCCACCAGCTCAAAGCACACTCGTTATTGGGGTTTTGAATCTTGAGATGGTAGCCGCTCGTGTTTTCACCATTCTTGTGTTTGTTGATCAGGATCATCAAAGATTTTGAACCAACACCCTCAAAATTGTACCAAAGCTCCATTGTGAAACTATCTAACAAATTGAGGCTATTGTGATGAGGTATGGTCACCGATTGACCTGAGCCAGAAAACGCAAGTGCGCGACCTGGTCCCTCATCCACAACACCATCACAGTCGTCATCTTTGCGATTGTTACAGATCTCCTTCTTGGGTACGGCCTGCCCCAGACACGCTCCGTACGTGCCATGGTTACAGGTCTTTCGACCTTTTTGGCACACGCCCACTCCGACGGTATTGGCTGGTCCTTCATAACAGTCTTGAAATAACTCCTCATCAATGGAGCCATCACAGTTGTTGTCTTTGCCGTCACACTCTTCGTTGGTGGGAGAGACACTCCCCTTGCAGGCCCCCCACTGTCCACCCCTTTCACAAACCTGCTTTCCCTTTCGACAAATCCCCTTACCGCCTGTACCTTCCGGGCCGACATAGCAGTCCTTCTCCTGGCCAGGTTTGCAGTTACACCCTTCGTCAACCGTTCCATTGCAATTGTCGTCAAGATCATTGCACTCTTCTTTGGCTTTGGGTAGGATCTCACCTTGACAGTCTCCCCACCTCCCCCCCACACAAAATTGTTTTCCCTGCTTGCAGATGCCCTTGCGCTGGCCCGATGAACCACTGTAGCAAGTTCGCTGATGACCATCCTGGCATTCCGCCTCTGTGGTCGCGATATCAGGAAGGACTCTCTCCACAGACACCCGCTCTTGTGCAACGCAAACTCCATTCGCACATTGAGCTCCAGATCTAGAGCAGTCCCCATCAAAGCGACAATCCGGTTCTTTGGAACAACCAACAGGCCCTGCCATCCACAAACAACAACCCAAGAGAAACCAACACAAGCGAAGCATCACAAACCTTCTATTCCACCGTAGCCTTCGTATTTCATTAGAAAAACCAATTACCTCTACTTATCACAGAATCAGGCGTGTGTCTCGTGTCTCAAAACTCACAACCCATAAAGAAGAAACATGGAGGGAGTTGCCACTCCTCCAGTTCAGACGGGGTCTCATGTCCCAAAACTCGCGACCCATAAAGAAACATGACTCGTGGAAATGGGTTCTTAACCTGTGATTGTTACAAACGTCAATCATGGATAGGATTCACGTTGTTCATCGCGAAGCAACAAAAAGTCCGAGCAGAGACAAAGAAGGCACAGGATCGCCCTCGCAAGTGGCAAACCACCGGGCTGATAAACCACCGAACTGACGAGCCGTAGCAGGATGTTTGTGAATCATGCGAGTTGGCGTTATGAGCAAGAATAATTCGTTTTGCAAGTTCATTTCGCAGATACTTGCAGAAGAATTGGAAGTATGATGATGGTCCACCTTCCATCGGACCGTTTTATCGAATAGATTGTAGATGGAATGACGGAGGAGAAGCCAGGAAAGGTGATTGTCCCTAGAACACTGACTGGTGTGATGAATCGAATAAAATCGGTCAGTAGCGAGCCTGGCAAGGCATGCCGCCGAGGCATACGTTCGCTATTCCGAGAAGACATAACGAAGTCAGGCGGCGTAAATGGCTGTTTTTACGACCGACAGCACACCAGTCAGTGTTCTAAGATATTGTGATGACAGCGACAAGGCAAAGGAGTGATGCCCATGGCACGCCGGAATGTATTTTTCTTTGTTTTTTTAGGTTTCCTGTTTGTGCCAGGTTTAATGCATTGTAGTAAGCCAAAGGTGACTTTGTGTTATGAGACGAGTGATTGCCCCAAGACGGCAGCGTATGTATGTGTGCTAGCCAAAGGTATCTGCGAGCTTGCAGGGAGTGAAAAGAGTGGTTCCAGCGAAAAGGGGGCGGGTGACGGTGGTTCATCCGGTCGCTGTGAGACAGGCCAGCGTCGGTCTTGTTATACAGGTCCACAAAGCACGAGAAACAAAGGAGGATGTCGCCCTGGCGAGCAACTCTGTGTGGACGATGTCTGGGGCGATTGTGTGGGGCAAAACGTACCCGAGAAAGAGGTCTGCGATGGCCGAGACAACGACTGCAATGGTCAGATCGATGAGACCTGTCATTGCAAGCCCGGAGAGGCACAAGCCTGTTATACAGGACCTCGCGGGACACAGGGTCAGGGGGTTTGTACAGCGGGTATTCGCATCTGCCAAGTCAGTAAGAAGTGGGGCCCCTGTCAGGATCAGAAGATCCCCCAGGAAGAACAGTGTGACAGCCTCGACAACAACTGCAATGGAGCGATCGACGAAGGCTGTGTGAAGTGTAGCAAGGGTCAGAAGAGGCTTTGCTACACAGGACCTGCTGGGACAGGTGGTGTTGGACTTTGTAAGAAGGGAACGCAGACTTGCAACAGCACGGGCAAATGGGGTGTCTGTAACAACCAGATCTTCCCTGACTTTGAACGTTGCGACAAGAAAGACAATGACTGCAACGGTAAGGTCGACGATGCCTGCAAGGTGTGCAAACCGGGAACATGGCGTCCATGTTATAGCAGCATCCCAGGAATCCCACCCACAAAGCAACCTTGCACTGTTGTGACAGGCAAGTGGGTTTGCAAAGGCATCTGTTACACAGGTCGTCAGTACTGTTCTGCTGGAGGAAGTTGGCTCGATTGTGCAGGGATGCTACTGCCTCGGGCAGAAGACTGCAATGGCAAAGATGATGACTGCGACGGACAAACGGACGAGGGTCTGTCACCTCCTCTGTGCAACCCTGTCGCCAAAGGGGCCTGTATTGGTGCTGTGAAGCGATGTGACAGCAAACGAGGCTGGTTGCCTTGTACCATCGCAGACTACCAACGACAAAACAGTGCTTACGAGAAGCTCGAAAAGAAATGTGACGGCAAAGATAACGACTGCAATGGGCGGGTGGACGAAAACTGCGCCAACCTCTGCACGCCAGGAAAACGCCGCAGCTGCTACGACGGAACCGCGCTCTCTCGAAAGAAGGGGATCTGCAAGGATGGCATACAGACCTGTGGTAGCAACAAAAAATGGGGAGCCTGCATTGGGCAGGTCCTACCGCGCAGCGAGACATGCAACAAGATCGACGACGACTGTGACGGCTTCGTTGATGAGGCTTATCCACAACAAGGCCAGGCTTGCAAAACCAACAGGCCTGGGATTTGTGCAACAGGCTTTTGGGCCTGCCAATCGGGCAAGTTGACCTGCCCACCGAGCTATCAACCAAGAGTTGAGATTTGCAATGGACGCGATGACAACTGCAATGGAAAAATCGACGATGGTGCCGCTCAATACACCTTCTACAAAGACTCTGATGGGGATAATTACGGTGACATCAAAAGTCCCATCAAAGCTTGTGCCCCACCTCCTGGATATGTCTCCAACTCCAAGGATTGTTATGACAAGAACGCCATGGCACGTCCAGGACAGTTTGCATTCTTTGTCAATCATCGAGGCGATGGTAGCTTCGATTACAACTGTGACGGCAAGCAATCTCAACGATATACAAAGCCAGGCTCTTGCAACAATTGCAAAAGCGCGGTAATTGACATCGGTTTTCTTCAGCCTAGCCCCGCATGTGGCAAAACGGGAAGATGGGTGGAACGATGCCGGTTCGACGTAGGAAAATGTTCTGCAATAACAATATCCAAAAGACAAGAGTGCCGGTAGTGCCGGATGATGCATATTGTTCATTGCGAGATCCACTGAACCGGAGAAGCAAGACCGAGACTCCAGAGCTTTCGAATATAGCCCATGGGCAAGTCCCTTGAAGGGGCTCTAAGCAAGTCAAAATAGGATACTACCATTGAAAAGCAACAGTACCAGTAACACCAGTGAAAGAGCCCTCCTCAGGCACGGCTGCGTTCCGCTTACTCCATGTCGAGATGTTGCAAACCACAAGCACGAGAATCTATCCCTATATACTGGGCATACCAGACGCATTCGAACAAACCCGAAAGTTCATGAATCATCCGGGCTTGCGCCAAGACGCAGGTCG
>JALTMC010000726.1 GCA_027005175.1 Myxococcales bacterium | reverse complement strand
GAGATCGGTTGGGAATAACGCCCACGCCAAGAGTATAGCTCCATCACAGCGCGGGGTCTATGGGGATGACTGGTATAGAGGAGGAAACCCGCTTGTGTGGGGCTTCTTAGACAGAGGCTGCTTGCTTGACACCCATAAATCCCTGTGCTATCTGTTGCCTCTGATTAACTCGGAGGAATAATGGCAGATTCCTTCGATTCTTCCGCAGAGAAGGACCAACATTCCAAAAAGTTCTCCGAGTATTTCGCAGAGAAGGATCAACATTCCGTAGAAAAAGTTCTCCGAGTATTTCGCAGAGAAGGACCAACATTCCGTAGAGAAGGACTCACTATGCTCACCTTTTGTTCTGTTTCAGGATTCCCCATCGCTGGAGAGCGGGGTTTTTTCTCTCCACTTACGGACATGATAGGGTTTGCACAGACGGACAAGATGCCCGATCTGTTAGAAGAGCAATACGCCGAGCTGCGCTGGTTCTCTGATGAGGGGGTGCGGGTTAAATACAAGGTGAAGTGTTCCGTAAAAATGACGGACCCTGAGGCTGTCCCACCCTCTGTTGAGTTTGTCACTCACGAAGGCCGTGAAGTTCCTTTGATTCATCCTGTTGTTGTACATTATCCAACAGAGCAACGTGTGGTCTTGCGGTTGCCTGAGTCGTTTCGTGACCGAGCCTACACAGCCCTCTCGTGGTGGATGATGTGCCTGCAACACTCTCCACGCGATGTCGTTCCTGATTATGCGAGACGGCCCGAACTTGAATTCTTTCATCTGACGGAGTCACGGGGTGTTGCAACGCCTGCAAAAGCCATGCGTGCGATGCCTGCATCAGATTCCGATACGGTGAGAGACGCACAATCTCCCCGTCGGACGGGTGATGTGGACCCTTTTCTCAAACCTGAAACGATCGACTTGGCTCCTCCTGTTGGAGCGACTGTCTTTTCAGACCCACCTGTGGAAAATGACGCCAATGTCCCTACCTATACAAACTCTTCTCCATCGGAGGTGAGTGCCCGACAGACGCAGAAAACACAGCTGTCTTCTGTTGTCTCCGATCCTGCAAGTACACGAGAAGCGCCAGCCCCTGTTATGGGTGTGAGTGTTGATTCTATTCTTGTTCAACGTGGGCAAGCAAGGGCATCCGAACTTGAACCCTCGTATTCCGACGGGGAGATCGCGACCAAAGTCAGACGTCGTCCCGAAGCCTCGGGAACGGATGCGGAAGTGAACGTGCCTCTTCCTGGTACCCCAGACTGGACCAGCACCAACGAGCTTACGGATACGCCCACGATCGCAAGGCGTCCAGAGCCATCCTCTCTCTCGGAAATTCGCGGATCTTCGTCAGGCGTTATCACGGCAGTCCGGCAGCTTAAAGGTGAGGGGATCGGTCTCTCTCCAGAGTATGAAAGCCCCTCTTCTCCACCTGTTGACGTGAGTGCCTGGAGAGCTTCTGGCAATCCCTGGATGTTGGACGCCTCGGTGGAGCGGCAGCGTTGCTCCCTTGCCTTTAAATTCCCACGTCATGCTTCCCGTATCCTGGATCAGGGTGGTGAGGTGAGCTTTGCTTTGCAACTTCACCGTGTTCCGACTTACCCTCTTCTGGTCATGTTATTTACCTTTCAAGATAGGAATGGTGAAGTACAAGACTACCTCTTCTGTCCCCTGGATGTTGAAGATACGAACACTTTGATATTCCTCGATATCTTAATGCAGGACTTCTCCTTTCAGGTCTTTTTGTGTGATGACAATTATGAGGCGTACCGCGATCTACAGATCCAATTGTCTCTCGAACCGAATGTAGAGTATCTTATCGAACAGGCGCGTCAATGGAAACAGACCATCGAACCCGGCTTGCGCAATATCACACAAGCCATTAGTTTGTTTCAGCGTCCAGAGTTTGACCGCCTGGGCCAGATGTCACATAACTTCAGTCACGACTCCTTCTCTGACATCCACTCTCCAGCACGTGCACGCCTGGCCTCAGGGATTATCGCTTACTGGTCTGAGCCTGATCAGTACGACTACCTGCTGACGATTAAGTCGTTTCCTATCGAATACTTCAAGACCATCCAAAAACGTGTTCTCAAAGCCTGTTTGGAGTTTGGTATTTTTATGCCAACTCATCTTCTCCATCTGGCGGTGGATGCCAATTTAGGACAAAGTGTTCCCGATCTCTTGCGTCAAATGCTCGCGAGCTTTGCTGAGGTCAATCTCAACCTCCGGCAAAGCAATGATCTCGACCTTTGGGACAATCTGGAAAACTGGCAACAGCTCTTTGATATGTGCGACCAACATGGCGTTGAAATCGACGATGATATCGAAGAATTGGCGCAGCGAGCACAGCGTGATTTTGAGGCCGGAAATGACAACAGCAGTCACGAGGTAGATGACGAAGAAATTGAGATCGTGGAAGACTTTCAAGATATGGACCCTCGGGATCTTCTCGATATGCTCCAAGATCTCGACTACCGCTATGAAGCTGCATTGGCCCTGTGCGACATCGGTGACCCCGCCTATGTGGATCACGCTGCCGCAGCCTTCACCGAAATCGATAATCGCGAAGATGCCATTTTGTTTGCCGATGCTTTTACTCAGTTTGGTGCAGAAGCTGAGCCTCTGCTTGTGTCCTGGTTGCATCTACCTCGAAAGTTGCATCGGGAGGCTGCCATGCTCGCGCTCGGAACGATGCGTACAGCCAGCACCATTGACGCCATCATCAAACGCTTGCGCAGTGGCGAAGAGTGGGAAACCGCTGCAGAAGCCCTCGGTCGTATGGGGGATGTGGCGATTCCCGCGCTTGGCCAGGAACTCCAAAACAAAAACTGGCTGATCCGGCTTCGCGCTGTCAAAGCTCTTCACAACATCAACACACCTCAAGCCATAGCTCTCATCGAATCTCTCAGCCAGGACCCCAACGAAGTTGTTAAAGCTGAGGTCATCTCCGTGCTGGGAAACTAGACCTGGAGCAAACGTGAAACTCAGAACGCTCATTTTCGATACTCCATTCCCTCGAAATATCAGGGTCATTGAGGAGATCGATTTTCAGGGCGATCCATTTTCAGTGAAACGAAATTATGCGATATTCCCCGATTCATCCGGCGCATCAAGTTTTTTTTGCTTGTTTTAGGGCTAGACTAAGGAAGCCGTTCTTGTGTTTTTCCTCTCAAAAAATCAATACTGTATGAACCACTCTAAACCCAATCATCCCACGGTATGAATCACTCTAAACCCAATCGCCCATCACTTGCCACAGATGACTTGGGAACGCAGAAACAGCTCCTCTGGCATTATTGGGGAAAGCTCCCTTACCAGGAAGCCTGGCTACAGCAGAAGGAGTTCCGCAAACGTCGTATCGCTGGAGAGATCCCTGATACATTGATGTTGTTGGAGCACCCTCCCACGATCACACTTGGACGTTTGCGAGGTGAGAAGAGTTTACAGGCTTCAGAGAAAGACCTTTTGGAACAGGGTGTGACCGTCATTCGTTCGGACCGTGGTGGAGATGCAACCCTTCATGCTCCTGGTCAGTTGGTGGGCTACTTGATCGTTAACCTACATGAACGGCGGATCTCTCTACCCCGATTTGTCGAAACTTTGGCTGGTGTTTTTATTACTTACCTTCGGAAAGAGCACAGAGTTGACGCTCATTACGATACAACGTTCCCAGGAGTTTGGATTGGTAGCGATAAGATCGTCGCGTTTGGATTCCATCTCCAAGAAGACGTTACGATGCATGGTTTTGCTTTTAATCTTAGCACTCACTTGCCTCTTTTTGATCTGATTGTGCCCTGTGGCCTCCAACAAAAAGGTGTGGCCTCTCTGCAACAATATACCGAGACACCACCAACACCCGAAGCGATCGCGCCTTTGCTGGCCCACTCCATTGCCTCCTCCTTGGGGTTGGTAGCGCAGTCGTGACATCCGTCGTAGGCTGACCCGTGCGTTCTCGCTTCGACAACGCGTCATGAATGGCTGCAACATCCTCCAATACCTGACCAAGCGCGGAAACACATCTACGTATTGTTTGGAGTCGTTGAAACTTCCCAGAGGTGGGAACACCTTGCTTGATCGTGTCGCCGAAGGCTTGGCAGGCGTAGCCGAAACTCTCTACGGACACTTCCCAGAGGTGGGGACACCTTGCTTGATCGTGTCGCCGAAGGCTTGGCAGGCGTAGCCGAAACTCTCTACGGACACTTCCCAGAGGTGGGAACACCTTGCTTGATCGTGTCGCCGAAGGCTTGGCAGGCGTAGCCGAAACTCTCTACGGACACTTCCCAGAGGTGGGGACACATTGCTTGATCTTGTCGCCGAAGGCTTGGCAGGCGTAGCCGCGAGGGCAGGTGGTGCAGCCACTGCAGTCGAGGCCACAGACGCCGGACTTGGCTCCTTTGGGGATGATGCATCGGTCGGTGGGACCTCCACATTGAACATCAGTGGAGCAAGCTTTGCAGACCGAGAGTCCAATGGGTACGCACTTCTTGGTGGCGGGTAGACAAGCTTCACCCTCTTTGCATTTCACACCATCACATCGATTGCGTTGGCAAGTGCCAGCACTCGGTAGGCAGAACCATCGCTTGTCAGATTGCTCTTGGCATTCGTAGTCTGCATCAGCACAGGTGCGTGTAGCGGTGCATTCCTCTGCACAGAACTTGTCGTTGTCATCGGAGAGCTTGATACATCGCTGGTTGGGAGAAGCACAGGTTCCCGAGCCCAAACACGACGTGCAAAAGGGCACGCGAATGTTGAGTTCGACACACTTGCCATTGCTGTGGTTACAAACATTGCCTTTGGGACAGACATCACCTTTGCAACAGTTGGCATCATTGCAACTTCCCAACCTGCAGAGTTGACTGCCAGGACAGGCTTTTTGAGGACACTGTTGAGGCAGACAGTAGCCTTGTTTTTCGTCGCACTTCCAGGATGTCCCTACACAGGGGCGACCTGTACCACACAGAGGGGGTTTGGGTACGCAAAGATGGACGTTGCCAAAGTTATAGCAAAGCTCTGAGCTAGAGCAATCTTTTTTGTCGGCTCGACAAGGGCGGGCACATGTTGAACTTCCCGATGGCCAATCCACACAAAATAAGTTTCGTTCACATAGCTTGGTCACGCAAGATTCTCCTTCTCGCTTACCATTGTTGCGTGAACGACAGACCCCTTTGCCCGCTCCAATAAAGGCGCATACGGTACCCGTTAAACACACTGCATTGAAAGGATCACAGGCCGTAAGGCAATGAGGCTTTCCAACGTCAGCCCAACAAATCAGGTCTTTTTCACAGGCCACTTTGTCGCAGGGATCGTCCAGCTTGGCAAGACCACGAGCAACACATGTACTGTCTTTGCAGGCCGACTTCGTGGCGTCTTTGCAGTCTTTGTCTGTCTTGCAAAACTCGACACTCACACAAGTCTCTGTGACACACTTTGGCTTGTTGCTGTCCGTACAATCTTTGTCTTCTTTGCACTTCACAGGTGGCTTCGACTCACACTTTTTCTCTTTGCAAATCTGGTCGACTTTGCAGTGCTTGTCTTCACAACAACCACCCTTGTCTTTTTCCGGACAATCGACAGGCTTGATGCACTTTGAGGCTCCCGTGTCACATGTGTAACTGTTCCGACAGTCACTGTTTTTGCTACACTTAATAGCCTTGCATTTTCCGTCCGCGCAGTTTTGCTCAGAGGAACAATCACTGTTTTTCTTGCATCGGTTGGAGCTTGTGTTGTTGTTGTTTCCATTGCTACATCCAACCACAAAACCCCAACACAGCAACGCCAACGCCGTATATCGTAATAATCCATTCATAAAATACCTCACTCGCCGGAAATCCCTGAATTCATTTGGAGGAGGAGGCTCCAGCGAAGATGGAGTCCAGCTCCAGGGATCGGAAAAAATAGTCGAAAGCCAGAAGTAAAACATCGTTCGGTCGAAAATCGAACTTGTTTTATGTGTGCTCCATACCCTTCATGGAAAAAGTCAGGAGCGAAACACCGTTTGGTTGAAAATCGAACCTTCGGGGTTGGATTCGCTAGAGGTGGATGTCAGGGAGGACATTTTCGGGAGGTGGGGATGCATTGCTTGGCACCATTTTGTAGGGTGTTGCATGAGTAGCCTTTGGGGCATGGTTTTTTGGGGTCGGAGCAATCCCTCGCGCAGTGTGATGTTCGGATGGCTCCTTGGGTCAGAGTGATACAGAGGTCTTTGGCTCCACCACATTCTTCGGGAAACTTACAAACCGCACAAAGTGGTTTGTAAGGGGTGACACAAGAACCGTCGCTTGCAACACAAACATCTTTGTTTTGGCACGTGACATTTTTGCACTTGTTGTTGCAGCTACCGATCTTGGGTGTACAGATGTTAAAATTGGCGATACAGGTACCGTTTCTACAGGTGGTAAAGCGCGGGTCTTGTCGGTTGCAGTCTGCATTGGTGCGACAGGTGATACCGTTGAGTCGAACACTGATGGTGTTGCAACGAAAATTACCATTGGGGCAGGGACCACCGGGTGTGCAGTTGTCGAAACAGTGGGATGTGCTGGCTCCAGCACCACCGAAGCCAGACAGACAAATGGCACCACCGGTACAGGGTTTTTGTTGGCTACAGGATACACATCCCGGATCGACCTTGCTGTACTGGCATGTGCCATTGGGCATACAAAGTGAGTTGGTGGGACAGGAGATATCATCGGGGCAACGTTTCGCCCGGCAGAGACCTTTGTCACAGACCTGACCGTCTTTGCAGGTAATGTCTTCACAGCTCGGGACAGGGTTACAAAAGCCATTTTCGCAAAGATAGTTGTTGAGGCAAGGGCGCCCTTGGCCGCAGGGATCACGGCGAGAGACACAGTAACTTTTTGGAAACTTTCCCTTAAAAGTGTAGCACTCCTGGTCAGACTCACACTCTTGGAGTGCTGGATCACAAGGCTTCACACAGATCGTCTTGCCTTTCCATTCCTTGCAGACCAGATCCAACTCACAAAGTGTTGTTTTGTCACAAGTCTCTCCGATCCCCTTGCCTTTGTTGCTTGTGACACAGGCACCCGTAAAGGTCTCAATCTGCTGGCAGACCTTGCCTGTAGGGCATTTGGGACGGAAGGGATTACAGCCGACCTGGCATGTTCCTGTGGGTTTGGCCTTGTCGGGTCGTAAGCAAACCAGGTTGGTCTTGCAGTTGACTTTGCCTTGCTCACAAGGCTCTCCTTCGCCTTTGCCTGTATCTGCCGAACATTTCTGACTGACACAGAGTGGCCTTTTTGGATCCTTGCAATCGTTGTTGGTGGCGCATGCTGGCTCAATACAGGTGCCATCTTTGCATTCTGTCTTGATGGAGTCTTTGCAGTCACTGTTTTTTTCACATTCAACTGGTTTTGTGATGCACTTGCTGTCTTTACAGATCAGCTTGGCATCACCACAGTCGCTGTTGTCACTACAACTCTTCTCAACACACTTGCCCGCTTTGCACTCCGGCTTCGATTTGTCGGTGCAATCCGTGTTTTCTTTGCATTCCGGCTTGGCAACACATTTGCCGCTGTCGCATTTCTCGCTGTTTTTGCAGTCTGTGTTCTCTCGACACTCAACAGTAGGCTTACTCTGACACTTCTTGCTGGTTGTGTTACAGAACCAACCACCGCGACAATCGTCATCAACACCACAAACAATGTTGACACATTTTTCGCTCTTGCAATTTTGTGCCTTGTCTTTGCAGTCGCTGTTGAATTTGCACGAATCCTTGGGCTTTTCCTCTCCAGCACATGAGAGACTTAGAATACTTAAACAAAACCCAATACCCACCAACAAGGTGAAATGGCGAAACATAAATTCATCCTCCTCAACATACTTCCAGAGCCCCTTCCACATTAAACCATATGGAAGGACATGTCTTTCCACAACAGTACGAATTATTACCTGTTGGGTCAAGTTGTGTACTACTTTCAGTCACTACACCGCCTTAAGTGTCGTTTGCTGCAGCATCACTTTTGTCACCTGAAAATCCTATAGAGCGTTGCCTTCTTCTGTCAATCCGTCCCTCTCTTGACAGGTACTGTAGCTGAACCTGTCTGTATTCTTCTTCGGATTGATCCACGAATGGCACGAATTTTCACGAGGAAGAGGGCTTCATGGATCTGTGTGAATCTCAACATTGTTGTGTCAATTTACCTCCATATTGACAGCAAGGACCTGTTGGAAAATACGTTGCCATTTTACTTTGTGGGACATAGGGTAGGGTGAACTTTTTTTGAGAAATATTAAAAATTAAGGAGCTGAAAAAAAAACAAAAAGTTAGGGGTGTCTCTGAGATGACTGAAGCATTGTTTAGCCTGTATTTGTAAGAATTTGGGTTGATTTTATTGCAGTGTTCTGTGTATTGTTTTGAATGTCAAATGATCATTGAACGTAGAATGCAAGGAGGGTTCGTTCATAAGTGAATTCAAACAGTTAGAGAGAAACGCAACACTTTATGTGATTCGCGAATGGTATTCATTCTGCTGTATCCATTGATATTGGCTGCCCAGAAGGCGTCGTCACTGGACATCTGTTCCCGTCAAATGTGTTGCGTTTTTCGGAGGCACTTGTGGCTCTGGTATGAACGAACCCAGGAAACTCAGTTCCGTAACCTCTCAATGTTTGTGAGAATGTGAAGTCATAAAATTGTAGCAGAAAAAGAGGATGTGAACTCACTTCTTGTGCGTTTTACACTCAGGAACTGGATGAGTAAACACCACAACATTTCGATGAAAAAGATATTTTCGTGGGTGTGGGTTGAGAACACAATCACACCATATATCCAATTGAGCCAATGAAAAGGGTGTTGGGCATGGCAAAAATCGGTTGCCTGATCCTCATGCCCTGAGAACAGGAGAGAAACGATGTTCCATGTACTTGCTTGTTACAGCAGTTTCGCAGTAGCACAAACTGAATTTGTTGATGTAGTACCTTTAACAGTTGGGCCGGTCCTTGACACTCTGTGACAGTGCAGATGCTAGCCATGATATCTTTCTGCAGGTGGTGCGTATTGGAGACTAATGTCATTCTTTTTTGGAGCAGCCCAGTACTATAAAAAGATGGCACCAATCATCCTGAAAACCCCTTTGGAAAGGAATATACAATGAACAGAGAAATGGCATTTAAGACAGTTAGCATTCAACGCAAGATCACCGGTATCGATAATGTCTCGTCATTATCATTGATAGAAGAGTCATCAGATCGGATAGCCTTCATCATTTACCAGGAACACTCCGTCCGGTATTCTTAACCAACTGGCATAATGTGGCGACGAAATATGAACTCGCCAATCCAGGAGCAGCAAGGGCAAACCCAGAGTTTCTCCAAAGATCGATATCTATCCAAAACTCTCAATCTAGAGATCTAAGTGCTACTATTACAAGTGGAGATGTGTTTAGGTGGAGTGTTCCCCTTACCAAAGAGCCCAACAAAGTGGGGGAAGGTCGTCCAGACGCTGCTCTTGTTCGGTTGCCTAGTAACTTCAAAACGGCTTTTCCAATCGATCTTCCTATTCAGATTACAAATATGTCCACTGCAAGTTATATACAGAATTTAAAAAGAGCTTATACGACCTATCAGGTGTTAAGTATGACAGGTTCTATATATAAAGGAGTAGATGATAAAAAAAAGTTGGCGTTAGACAGTTATGCTCAAGATTTTCAGAATATTCAAAATGCTAGGAATCATAGACCGTTAGTCCTTTCTTCCAGTGGCGGATTTAGCCGAATCGTAGATGTCGCTACTTGGTGGCCTTTCCTTCCAATGCCAGCGATTGATAACAGGCAAAATCCAGGTATTTTTGGAAAGTCTGATCTTATGACAGATCCTTCGAGACTCTCTCGTGGGGAGCAAGTATTTAAGATCTCCACAGCTGCTGTGTTCGATAAAAATAATGAAGTTTCAGTAGGTAATGGAACGGTTACAAAGGCCTGCAATCGTAGCTACCAGAGTCTTGCAATCGAATGCTTCCGCACAGGAGCAGGAGCTTATAGATTCTATAGGGGATTTGAAGTTGCACCTTCCATCACCAAAGGAGAACTGATAAGGCAAAAGAGAGAGGGTTCTCCTGCTCGAAATGATGTCAACTATAAAGGAATGTCAGGATCTTTGGTCTTTCAGAGCAGGAATCACGCACTATGCGGACTTCTCAGTGGAACTCCAGATGATGACCGAGTGAAACCAGAATTTCATAGTGGGAATTGGCTTGTTCATCACTTTTACGATGTTTTTCGAGCGTTTGATGGTCTCTTACTTCCAGGCCGGGTAAAACTCACCCTCGAAGAGGCGACCACTTTTATTGAAAGTGGTAAGCTTCCCGATGGCTGTGGTATCTACGAGTTTTAATTCCATGAACAAATTTTCTCCTCTGATCTGCTTGCTTTCTATTTTATTGACGACCTGTGCAGAATCAGTTTTTATCCCACTCGCAGAAAAAGAGCCACCAGTCCAAAAACAATGTTCTAGTGGAGAACGTCGCAGATGTTATGCCGGCCCTTCTTCTACGCGAGGTATAGGCATTTGTAAATCAGGCTATCAAATATGCAATGAGCGGGGAGGTTGGGGAACATGTAAGGGACAACAAAAACCAAAACTGGAAAGTTGTGTTGATCAAGTCGATAACAATTGTAATGGCTTTGTCAACGAAGGGTGCTGTGAACGATGGAGCCGCTTTAAAATACTACCGTCCCCTAGGCAAGTCAACCAAGTTACATTTGGACCAGGTGGAGGGATTCTTGTTGCGGCTGCTTCAGGCTTTGTGATTTGGAATATCACCAAGGATTTTTCTTTTCCATTGAAAAGCCATCATAACGGTCTCTCTCTCTTCATACCAGGCGGGGAGGTCTCCTTTACTGCAGATGGAAAGCTACTTCTTCTTTGGCGCAACATAAAGAATCATGAGGAAATGTACCTCTGGAACTGGAAGGAAGAGAAAGTTGTAAAAACTGTAAGGTTACAAAAATATGTGACTGCTGGTGTCTCAGCTCTATCTCCAACAGGAACCAAAATCGTTCTATCTAACGATTATGACACTTTGATTTTGGACGTAAATACAGGCAAGGTCCAGTACAAGTTTCCAGGCTCTCGTGCTAACACTGATATCGAGTTCAGTCCAGATGAAAGCTTGCTTGCTTTGAGTTCCTTCTATGAAAATGATTCTGCTGTTCCAGCACTCCAAACTGTTCTTGTATGGAGCCTTTTCAGTAAAAAACTACTTTACAGTCTGTCCGGCTACACAAACACTGTGAAGTCTATTGCGTTTCATCCAGGAGGGCGACATCTTGTGGGTATGAGTTCCTCTGAAATCAAATTGTGGGGATTAAGACCCAAAAAGCTATTGTACACAATTCAAGTCCAAGCCCAACAAGAGAATTTATTGCATCTTGGCATGAATAAAACTGGAACAACCATGGCCACCACATCTGGTGGAGCTGAAGGTAAAGTCAAGCTATGGGATGTTGCAACGGGTCGACATTTGCAAACCATTGAAACTCCAATAAAAGGCTCCATCAATAGCGTTTCATTTCACCCAGATGGTACGTTGCTGGCTTTCGTACACAACAATATGAAGGAGATCAGAATATGGCGCTGTGACAAATAGAGGAAGCCTGCCCGCTAGGCCTCAGC
>JALTMC010000725.1 GCA_027005175.1 Myxococcales bacterium | reverse complement strand
CAATATACCCAGTGCTTTGAGATAATGAGCGAGTGGTGTGGGGTGACAACCCTTCAGAGCGATCTCATTCATGCTGGTTCTCCTGTTGTGTCTGAGGTTGTGAATCGATCTGTCTGGCTGACTTCTTGAATACTCTGTTCTGGTGCCGCTTCCGGGTCGGCCTTGGATTGATGGAGTGACGAGCTTCCGGCTTTAGCCGGGGGCTGTTGACTGGGTTGTGTGTTCTTTGGAGTGGGAATTGGTTTGTAAGTAAGAGAACGTGCTGCTGCGCTGCCACGCCAGTCTCCAACACGCAGCAGTGTCTCCAAATAACACAGTCGAAAAGGTCCCATCTGGGAGTCGTTGAGGAGATTGATCATCCTCTCCAGCCAGCTCCCCTCACCCAACTGCATGGGGGATAGATCAAGATTAAAAGATCCAACGGTGCGTCCATCAGGTAGTGTGACAGGAGGAAGTTCATCACCATCCCACACTCCTCGTGCAAAGAGCTTGTTGGGTTCCTCTGGCATCTGTTCGTCGGGTAGGGCTCGAATGGAAAAGCGAACTTTACCGTGATGACTGGCGATCAGATAGGCGATCAGATCTTTGCTATCGTGACTTTCTGGTGTGTTGGCTAGCCAGGCCAATGCAGATGCCAACTCGTGACGAAAGTACTTACCTGTTCGGGAATTGTTGCTACTGTTGGGACTCTGATTATGATTTGACTTGGCCCATAACTCCGTTGTGGAGGGGGGGGCGAACTTATGCTCTTTCTTGCCAGGCTCCAGAAGTCGTTCTTGGAATACTGCGTGGGCTTTTCCCACATCGTGCCATTGGGCTGCTTCGATTAAAGCTTGTTTCCAAGCATCCGGAAGTTTCATCTCGGTAAGCAATCTTTTGACAGACTCTGTAACATCGCTGAGATGAGCTGTGAGAGTGATCCAGCGATCGATGCAAGTCTCGGGATCATCGTCCATCGCTTCAAGGGGTTTGGTGCCAGACAATAGCTCTTCCACCATCGGTTCTTTTGCTTTTCGCAGCACCCCGTTCCAGCCGGTTGCTGTATTGTAGCCTCCCGCTTCTATGGGCAGGAGGATGGTCTGTCCGGGACGAGGGTTTTCTACAACACACCATTCTTTGTCCAGGTGGCTCCAGGTCCAGGCAGCAAAATGAGGTAACTTAGGGTCTTTTTTCTTCTTGAGTTTGTCGAAAAATTTCTTGAACTGTGAAATAGATACGCCGCATAACTCCGATGGATGAGGTGCTACTGTTTGTGGAGAGGGAGGTTTTTCGGCAAGGTCACGCCAAAATACCTGGATGTCCGTGTCCCGGTCATCTCGGATAAAACGAGAGATGTCGATGTCGTTGCCGCTCAGATCGGGCGTTGTATCAAACAGGTCCAACAGATCACGACGTCGGACGATCGGCCTGACTTTTGAGGGGGTAATATAGTCTGCCTTTTTGAGGGACTCAGGCCCCCCATCTTCCAATGAGTGGAGTAATGTTCTAGCTTTCTCTAATTCGTCAACTTCATAAGGCAAGGCATAAGTTGCGTTCGGCTTTTGTTCTCCGCTTTTCGATTCGGTATAAAGCTCCATGTCGATCCAGAAGAGTTGGGCATCTTCAAATTCGCCTGCCCGATTGCATCGTCCCCATCGTTGGACCAGGGAGGGCCAAGGGGCAAGCTCGGTAAACATGGTGCGGGCTGAGACATCAACACCAGCTTCGATCGCTTGTGTTGCGACCACGATGCGATCACCACTTGCATGCAACAGGCTCTCGTGTTGTTGGCGGTCATGCCGACGAAACCGGGAGTGAACCAGTGCTGTATTCTCTTGCGTTCGTCCTGTTTTTAAGAGTTCGGCAAACACGGACTGTGCACGATTCACTCGATTTAAAATAACAAGTGTCAGGGAATCGTGCTGGTGATGTTTTAGGATCTCTTGTACCAAATCCGATGCATACTTTGTTTCAGTCTCTTTGCTGAGGGTCAGAGAAGACACTTGTTGAAGAGGTTTCTTGGCTCGTAAGCGTGTTTGTACCTTCTCTTGTGCGTGGTCTTGTGCATTGAGGCTAAGTATCTTTCGGCCTTCGGGGGGGGCAGGATGGTCAATCGTGTTGAGCTGTGCATCATCAAGGGTGGCACTCATCCATAGAGTGTTGTTGGGGCCAATGCATCCAAGTTTGTCTCGAAATCCTTGAAGTTGTGCGCTGGTTTCGACCCCTACCCCCATAAGCTGCGTTTCATCCAGCACCCACATGCTGTCATTGTTCAGGAGACCGAAGTGCATGGGCCAACGAAACCGACCCATCGCATAGCCGCGATTGAGCGCACGGGAGAGCAGTTGATCCTGTGTTCCTATGAGGACCCATGGCCTCTCAGGATGCTGCTGCCACTCTTCATCGATCGCACCCCCCATCAATATATGTGCGGTGGGCAAAGGTACACCAGCCTCATCAAAAATAGGCTGAAGACGTGTTAACCACTGGTCACAGTTGGTATGGATTTGCTGCACCAGAACACGCATCGGCAAACAGTAGACCAACCGCATGGGGGTATCAGGTTTTTGATGCAGAAGTCGAAACAACCATGCCAGGATGACTGCCGCTGTTTTTCCCACACCCGTCGGGATGTCGAGTAAGTCAGGCCATGTCTCCTTCGCAAGACGCTCTTGGTATGGATACGGAGAGTACATCTCTCCCATGGCTGCTTTAAAAAAACTCTTGTAGTCCACTACATACTCCTTAATAAGTAAGGTCGTCTCAAAAGACTCAGAATAATGGGGCCGCCTACCGAAGCGGGCGGAAAAAAGAAGACTATTAAGCGAACTATTGTACGCTACTGCTTCAATGGAGCCACCTTTGGGTGGGGAGATTACTTGGATGTATTTGTATAATTGCTGGCTGATGTATTGTTCCTATTACGGGAACCTGACAGCTTGTAAAAGAAATGGATATAGCAAACTCTCCTTTATATCCGTGGGACTAAAGTCCCACTCTGAGGATAGCAAGTACGCTAAAGCGCACTCCGAACAACTTGCTCTTCAGGACGAACCAAAGGGTTGAGCCGACTTTAGTCGGGTTTTTCTTCC
>JALTMC010000724.1 GCA_027005175.1 Myxococcales bacterium | reverse complement strand
GTGGGGTGAAGCTTTTACAAACTTTGTAGCTCCCTGTAACCTGAGAACCTCCTTGTGTTTGGGGTTCTTTGGATCCAACGACAAAAATGCCTTCACAAAGAGGGCACGTAACTTGGGCGCAACTGCTGCACGAGCGGTCCAAACATAGTCTGCAAAACCCGGTGTGGTCCACAGCACTTTGACCTTCTTAGGATCAACCTGTTTTGACCGAACCATCCGCGCCCACACCTGTTGATTGAGTGCTCCTGCCGTGACCTTACCAGACTCCACCATCTTCACGGTGGCATCGTGTGCACCACTAAAAACAGGAGCCCCTTTGAAGTCTTTGGATGGATCGAGCTTGTACCGAGTCAACAAAAAATAGCGCGGCATCAGATGTCCAGAGGTTGAGCTTTTTGAACCAAATGCAAAGGTCTTTCCCTTGAGCTCTGCCATACTTTTAATGCCACTCTTTGTATGAGTCACAAACACACTCTTAAAGTTTCGATCGATGGCCCGCATCACCAGAGGCTCAACCTTTGCCATGGTTCGGGCTTGAACGTGAGTAAAACCACCCAACCACACAAAGTCGATCTTGCCTGCCACCAATGCCTGAACGGCAGCACCATAATCCGTGACAGGGATATACTGAACCTTAACGCCCAAAGACTTGGCCAAAAAAGCCACCATCGGCGCATTCCTTCTCTGCAACTCTGTAGGGTTCTCATCGGGAATACCCGTCACCCGAATCACAGTAGAAGGTTTCGCCTTGGAAGAAGAAGAGTTGCTCGATTTTTTCTTACAGCCCATACTCACCATGGTAAAGAACAACAAACAAGCCCATCGATTGAAACGAATATTCCATACGCTCATAAGAAAAACCCTTTGATAGAAGTGAGAACAACAACATAGAGAAACATGAATGATTGTGCTCAGAAGCGACTTGTCCAATCAAAGTAATAAGTGAAGTGTAAGTTCACACGATTGCCATCGTACATTTTGTCACCTTTGTATGCGGTGTACCAGCGTAGATATTCGAGAGCGATCTTAAAAGCAGGCACAGGCCGAATCATAGCGGAGACCCAAAACACCCGATTGAGCGAAGCATTTCCATCCTCTAGATCTTCGATATTGGGTTGGTCCTGACTGTAACCCACAACAAAGGTGAGCCATTTAAGAGGTTTTCCCCACACCTCAGCCCAAAAACCCATGGTCCGAATTTCGGTTCCACGAACAGGATTAACACCTTGCTTGATTCCACCCCGTAAATCAGAAAGATTTTGACCAAGAAACCACTCTCCCCGGATGCCAACAAGATCATGTATCGGGAAATCAAGCTCTGCAAAGACCCCCAGGGAGGAGAACTCACTTTTACCAGCAATTGGCTTGCTCACCTCCTCACGGGCCCAGACCCCACCAAAAGCAATTCGAAAAGGACGCTTTGTCCAAAGAGGCGAGACAAATCCAACTCTCGCGTGAACCGCAGGAGAAGCAGCGTCTTGCCCATCCAGAGTTCCGTTCTTGTCGAGGTCCTTTTTATCAACCGCGTTTGGCATAACGCTAGCAACCTGAACAGACAGCTTCCCCCGCCCAAGTTGAAAGGAATATCCCAAACGTAGCTGAGGAGCGCGATCTCCTATATTTCCTGCGTTCCACATCGTCGTATCATTGTTGGCTGAAGGAGATAATTGAGCGACAAGGTGACCGGTTTGACCAAACAACAATGACAATCCCTTAAAATGAAACACACCGTATACATGTCGTAAGCGCAAGAACGCACGAGACTCACTTCCACCATTGTGAAAGTCGATCTCAACACGACCATCCAAATGGATATCACGAGTGAGCTTCCCACTCCATAACCGAACACCAACACGTGACAAACGAGGGTGAAGATCGAGTTCATTCTCTCGCTTACCATTCAGCCGAGGCTTCACCACAAACGCAAACTGAGCAAAGTCAAATCTCGCATCGTTGAAAATCGCATCAAAACGAGCAAAGCCATAAAGGCTAATCTTCCGAACATCCCCTTTTTTCGCCCATGTTGTTGAAGGAAGACAAACAAAGAGCCCAAAAAGAAACCATCCACAAACCTTAACAAAAGAAACAAAACGAGTGAAAAGAAAGCTCTTTTGAAAAGAGGTAAAAGCAAACAACGCACGTATACAAGACATAAGTATCCAGTCTCCAGTAGCATAGGAGGTCATTGGTGCGATCCAAAAAAGAAGAACGCACCTATACCAATCACATTTTTAAGAGAGAGATGAAGTTGCTAGAACCTACAAACTGCAGGTAGTTAGAAAAAGGATGGGGGGTGTGGATGGAGACAGACCGTATGAAGTTTCATGGCTCTTTTCATTATTAAAAGGAGGAGCACCAAGATTAAAAAAAGGAGCACCAAGAAGACAGTAAGGGCGGACTCTACCGAAGGTTCAAAAGGATGTCAATCCCAAAAGCTCAATCCTACGGAAACCTGACAGCCTTAAAAAGAAATGGACATAGCGAAATTTCCTGTACATCCGTGGAGATGCCCCCCCACTGTGAGGATATCGAACGGCCCTGAAGGGCACTCAGAACACTTTCCCTTGAAAGGGAAACCCAATCGCTGAGCCGACTTTCGTCGTTTTTTTTTGTCGTCAGAGCTACCAGAGGTTTTCAGGGCCGACCTTGCATCAATGCCCAATCGTGAGCCGACTTTCGTCGTTTTTTTTTGTCGTCAGAGTGCGGGTTTGAGCCCGCGACGGACCTGTGTAAACCCGTGGTTATCAACCCGTTTTCAGTACATTTATCATCGCAAACTCGCACACAAAAGGAAGCCATTTAGGGTGACATCCATTTCTTTTCGTAACGATAAAAAGTTTGCGCTTGTTTTAAGGCGAGGCTTCCCGCTCGCAGTAGAATGCTCATGAATGATTCGGGTTCGATGGACGGGGGAGAAGTCGCTTACCACTCACTTCACATTACAAAAGGACAGCGATGGGATCGATGGGATCGTCATCGTCACTGTCCTCTTTCTCATCGTCTGAATGTTCGAGGAGAGAGGCAGCATGAGGAGCATGTTCATGGTCGGTTACTGGGGGAGCAGAATCGATATTGGGTGCAGTCCAAGGCTGCCACTCCAAGAGCCCTTCCGGAGACATGACAGCCTCCCAGCGGCTTCCATCTACGACTTTACCAAGCAAGATCAGGTCGGCGAGAGACGCTTCAAGATTGCGTTGAATCATCGAGCGCATGGGTCGTGCGCCACGACGAGGATGAAAGCCGCCTTGAAGAATCAACCAATCAAGCACAGGATCGGAGACCCGGTAAGAGATATTGCGCTCAGCCTCTAAGTGTGCAGAACTCTTCTCAATAAGAAGTCGAGCGATCGCACGAAGTTCGTTGTGTGCCAATGGAGCAAAGACCAGCTGCTCATCGATACGATTCCATAGCTCTGGTGGAAACTGTTTGCTGGCAGAGTTGAGAATACTATCGCGTATCTCGTCTTGAGAGATGTCACCGCGTGAGAAGCCAATGGAAGATCGACTACCGGCGGAGAATTGCTCACTTCCGAGATTGGAAGTCATCACCACAACACACTGGGAGAAAGAAACTCGACGCCCCTTTCCATCGGAGAGAGTCCCTTCCTCGAGCAATTGAAGAAGCAACATTTGAACGTCGCGGTGCGCCTTTTCAATCTCATCAATCAGGATCAACTGATAAGGTCTCGACCGGATACTCTCTGTAAGTTGCCCACCATCATCATGCCCAACATAGCCGGGAGGAGCACCAATCAGGCGATTGACCGAAGCTGAATCTTGGTACTCCGACATATCCAAACGTGTGATGGCATGCTCGTTTCCAAACAAGAATGTAGCGAGAGACTTGGCCATTTCGGTTTTTCCCACACCGGGAGGACCGAGGAAAAGGAAAGAACCCAAAGGTCGGCTACCATTGAAGCCAGCGTAGTTACGGCGTACAACAGTAGCGACTCGCTCGATTTGTTCGCGATGACCGATAATCTCCTCACTCAAACGAGACTGCATCGAAAGGAGCCTTTTGCGCTCTTCCACAAACAGATGCTCTTCGGGAACAGATGCCATGTAAGCGATGGCTTGGGAAATTTCCTCGACAGACACCGTATCAAGGCCCGCTTGTCGAGCACGAGATCCGGCCAGGTCAATGACATCAATCGCCTTCGCAGGGAGGCGACGATCATGGATAAAGCGAGCACTCAACTTCACGGCTGCCAACAAAGCTTCTGGCAGGTATTTGACTTGGTGATACACAGCATAGTGAGGAACAACACCTTCGATAATATACTGGGCTTCTTTCATGGAGGGCTCTTCGACCCAGATCTGATGAAATCGACGAACAAGAGCAGGGTCCGGCTCAATATAAGTCTTGAAGTCCTTGGTGGTAGTAGCACCAATGCAAGGAAACTCCCCCCGACTCAGAGCCCTTTTGAGATCATTGGAGGCGTCCTGTGCGCCCTCACCTGTAGCACCTGCTCGAACAAGAGTGTGAACCTCATCGATAAATACGATAACTTGACCTTGTGCTGCCTTAACCTCCTCCTTAATCCCTTTGAGCTTTTCGGCCAAGCTTCCACGCAACTGTGTACCCGCGAGAAGACTGCCCATATCAAGCTCAATCAAGATCTTTCCAGAGAGACGAGGGATCTCCTCATGCGCCAGCATCACCGCAAGCCCCTCAACCAGGGCAGTCTTTCCCACACCAGGCTCACCCACAAGACAAGGATTGTTGGCGCGGCGCTTCCCGAGAATAAAGACGATCTCTTTGAGTTCTCGCTCGCGACCCACCAATGGATCTAACTTACCAGACAAAGCCAGCTTTGTGAGATTTCGTCCCAGTTTGTTTAACCAAGGATATATTTTGGGGTCCAGCTCCCCCGCTGCCAAAGGTTGCTCCCGATCTTCGGTGCTCTCCGCCGGAATGGTATCGGTGCTCTCATCGTTCACTGTGGGCGCGGGAGGCGGAGCAGCATTGGCAGAGACAGGCACAGTCTCAGTCTGTGAGTGAAATCGTCGCTTCACTCGCCCTGTCAGATAGGCCATCGCCTGGTTGCGAAGCTTTGGTAAAGACACACCACACTTCGCAAGCAGCTGATAAGCGAGGCCCGCCCGAACCCGAGTGATTGCGATCAAGAGGTGCAAGCTGTCGATCTCTGAAGAGCCACACAATATGGCCGCTTGCTGACTTCGAGAGGAAAGCTGCTCTAGCACTTCAGAAGGCTCATCCACAAGCTCTATAATCTGCTCAAGCACACGATCTTCATCAATGCCTCGCTCCAGAAGTAGCTGCTCTGCTTTGTTCGGGATTAAGAATATCGATAGTAACACATGGACACTACTCAAGTTTTGTTTGAGTTGCCCTGCGATGTCTCTCGCTTGATGAAAAATATGTCGCCACTCATGACTGCTCTCTATAACCATGCAAAGTCGTCCTTTTGTCACACCCTGTTGCGTCGAAGCTGCCGCGCATTTCTAGCCACTTTAAAAAAGAAAGGCATACACTGCGACACTTTTGCGATATCATACATTTTCGAGAGCAAGCAAGTTTTCTACAAACCCACGATTGACAGGGAACTGAGCGTTTGATAGAAGATTCACGGCTGGACTTCGGTCGAGACGACTCCATCAGCATCTCCAATCCATATTCTGCTGATGTTTTGAGACTTTACAAAGGAACAATGAATCATCCATGCAACGCGATACAGAACAGCTGAAAGACCCTTGGAAAACTTTGCTTCAACAAGCAGGGATTGCACAGATTTGGACCTGGCAGGCAGAGGTCCTTCAGGCTTGGGAGTTGGCCCACTCGACCATTGCCCGAATTCCCCTGGGAGGTGGTAAAGGCTTCTGTGCCCTCCTTATGGCACAGCAAGCCCCCACAGAAACTGTGATTGTATGCAGCAACCCAAAGCTTGCCCTGCACCGACAGAAACAAGCCCAAGAGCTGGGTTGGCCCACAACACTGTGGGATGGAACCGATGCCTTTCCCGAAGCCCCCCAACAACCTCTTCTTACATGGTCAGACGCTCTCAACGTCCGGGATGATGGCGATATCGACTGGCAATCACATCCTGTACAGCGCGTGATTCTCGATGGTTTGCCCCCAACAGAGAAAGCTCCATCCTGGTGGGTGAAGATGACAGTGCTTCCTCTTCGTTGGATCTTTCCAACAGACGCTCTGGAAGCAACCTGGCTCAAAGAGTTGGACCAGGACTCCTGGAAAGAGCTAAACATTGAGACAGAAACCAAAGAGATGCACTGGCTTGACACATCAGAAGAGTGTCCACCCGCGTCGAGTTGGTATGTGGGAACTCCAGACCCAGAAGACTCTCCAGAGACATGGCTAGCCCAGATCCCCATGGGAAGTAACCCACCCTTTGCTTTGCAAGCCCCACAGCAAATCAAGATGGCGGAGCCGCCCTCTTCTCTTGTACAACTTGGGATATTGGGACGCCGTTGCAGCAACCTACAGTTGGCCCCACAGCAAGCCCACCAGAAGGCCACCAGCACAACCGAATCACCCGAGCTACGCGATGCCTTAAAAGAGTGGCTGGCAGAGCAAGCACATCCCACCCAGATCGCAACACACTACAGTAGCGCGGGAGATTTGCTTCAACAGTTGGGACACCCGGTAACACCACAGCCCGCCTTTGAACGTGGCGTTCACCAGCTCAAGCAGACCCTGAAACAGTTCTCCGACGAGGGCCTGATCAACGATCTGCAAGAGGTCTCCTTTCATATAAAGATCCACAGTATTGGACGCTTTAAGCCTAAGTCACTGCAGGATTTCCCAGAACTTCTCGCGTTCTGGGAAGCCTATGATGCGATGCGTCAGGGACTCTCTCCCCTTGAGTCCCTCAAACTGACCTTCTTTGATGGTAAAAGCTTTGACTTGCGCCTCTTCGCAGAGAAGCTACCGTATGATGTAGCCACTCTCAACTCCTTGTTTCAAAAGCTCCAAGAACACAAACTGGCCATTGTCACGTTAGGAGCGACACCGCAACATCAACGGTTTGATCAAGAGTACCAACTCAGCATACTTCCACATACACAGACATCCCCTGCGATTCCGTTGTGGCAAGAGAGTCAAAAACATCGCACAGCATTGCTCTGGTCGTCTCTCAACACAACACCTCACTCAGATGATGAGAGTCTGCGCTCCCTTCTCAACAAGAGCCCCAACACTGTAGAGTTTTGGCAGTCAGGAAGCCAGCTCGTCCAACAGGCGGTGGAGCAAAAGCGACTGATCTCATGGGCAGGGAGGCTCTTACAACAGATTGAAAAGCACGAGACATCCGGCCTTTTGGCTCTATGGGCACTGACGTCGCAAGAGTTGGAGATTCCGAGCATTACGACCACACAACTTCTCACCTTCCTCCCTCCTGTAGCAGAAGTCACAGAGGCATTGCTCCCCGCACTGCAGCCATTGTTGAAGAAGCACCTGTCCAAAGAGCAGCCTCCACAAGAGATCTACAACTATGCTTTGGCACTGCCCTCTTCTTTTGGATTTGATGCCCTGGTCGAAGGATATCTCACACAAGAGTCTGACAATATCCTCTCGATCGCCTCGGCTGACTCCAACACAAAAGTACTACAACGATACACCTCACTGGCCCAACGACAGCTTGGGAACACCGAGATTCCCGAAGGGACAACGGATACAAGGGTGGAGTTTCAGCCCACAAAGCCCTGGTCATCTGCGGTAGGATGGGCTCATTCCCTCTTGGGACAATCCAAGCAGGCCTGGCAATGGGTGGGAGGGTCCAATCCAGAAGGCCCACAAGAAACTCTTCGTGGAGTCACGATCGCTCTCGACACCAAGCAGCCACAGATCGCACTGCAATGGCTCGAAGGCTCTACCATCAACGATCGAGTCACGTCCTCTCAGTTTGCCGAGTTATACCGACAGTTGTTTGCCATTTGCAAAGCGCAAGCTCGCTGCAAGGCGTGCTCCTTACAAGCCACATCCTTCTGCCCATCGGGATTAAACACCCTGATCGGTCTGGCAGAGCAAAGGCGGGAGATGCCTCTCGAAAACTTCCAATACTGCCTCGCCAAGCGAATTCGGGCCGATCTTGAAGGCAACTCAACAGAGCAATTGCGAGAGGTGTTGGGAACACAGATCGGACAGCAATCAGAGCGGATACAACGAGCGATTCTATCTCAGTTGGCTCAGCGCAAGGAGGCGAACCTCGATGAGTTAAAGCGCTTGGCAGACTGGGCTGAGTCCCATGGGGATTACCGCAACGCGCAAAAGTACCGTGAGACGATCAAAGAACAAGATGCCACAGACCCCAACAATCTACAAAAGTTGGCCGACATCCACCTGCGTCATGATGAGATCATGCAGTCCCTTAAGCTCGCGCTGGAGGCCACCCATAATCACCCCAAAAGGTTCCCACTGGAGCCCTGGGTTCAGCGACATCATCAACACCTCTTTGGTGACCCCAAAGCACTTCGCGTCGCGTTGTTGGAGCTACCTGCTCATCCCGCCTTGTCCAAACTAGAAGAAGAGTTGACTGCTCACGAAGAGTTACTCAAGCAACTTCGCCCCAAGCTAGAAGAAGCGGAAGCTTCGATGAAGTCGGAGAATTGGGGAGAAGCCAAGAGAATCGCAGAGGAAGTGTTGAGCCAATATCCACAACAGGCACCTGCACAGCTACGACAGATGGTACAAGAGATAAAGCAACACGAAAGAAGATTTTGGCAGTCTCTGCAAAAGTTGCCTCGAAACCCGAAGAAGCGAAACCAGCTCTTGGAAGGGGTAGCAAACGACGCCCTAACTCATGGCCTTCCAGAAATAGCTGACGCAGCTTTTCGCAAACTCTTGCGAGCAAGCCCACAATACGGACTGGGCTATCTCAAGTGGGCGAGGATTACAAAAGATCCAGCAAAGCGGCACGAAGCCTACCAAAAGGCGATCTCTTTGTCTCGCACACCACAGCAGACTCGAAACAACCTGGATGAGTATGTTCGCTACCTGGAGTATGCGAATGAGTTGCCAAAGGTGCTCCCATTGTTGTTAGAGTTTGCAAAGAGTGGAGAAGATACCATTCCACGCGGCATGATCGAGAGACTTCTGACTCGAATCTCCGAGCAGCATGGAACACAAGATGACATCTCCACCCAGATTCAAGAGTTCCTATCCAACCACGAGCAGGGAAGCTCCTACAAGCGAGTGCAACGATCCATTAACCAACAAGAGAATATGGAGCCCTGGAAGCGTGCCCTGCTTTCCATCAAAAACAAAACCTAAGAGCAGTACATTATGGCCAAGATTTTTGTCACTCGTCAGCTACCAGGACAAGCACTTGAGGCTCTGGCCCAAGAGCATGATGTGCAGATCTTTCCTGAGCCACGCCCTATCACAGAGAAAGAGTTGTACGAAGGCATCAAAGACGCCGAAGTACTTATCAGCTTACTCACGGATCGAATTGACAGCAAAGCCATTCAAGCTGGACCCAACCTGAAGATTATTGCAAACTATGCGGTGGGCTACAACAATATCGACGTAGACTGGGCAACCGCCTTTGACATCGCTGTCTTAAATACCCCCGGTGTACTCACAGACGCCTCCGCCGACCTCGCCTTTGGCTTGTTACTCGCAGCCGCCCGTCGAATCCCTGAAGGAGATCGATTCATCCGAAAGGGACAATGGAAAGGCTGGGACCCCAGCCTGCTTCTCGGTCCTCATGTCTCAGGAAAAACCCTTGGTATCTTAGGAATGGGGCGTATTGGTCAGGCCGTTGCCAAGAGAGCGATCGGCTTTGGCATGAAGCTCCTATACTCCAACCAACGCCAGCTACCGGCTGGAATCGAACGCGAACTTGGTGCAGAGTTTGTCACGGTCAACGATCTCCTAACCCAAAGTGACTTTGTATCACTGCACTGCCCACTCACACCTGAGACCAAACACCTGATCAATCGAAAAAGCCTCGCACAAATGAAACCCGGCGCGATTCTTATCAACACAGCTCGCGGAGCTGTGGTGGATGAAGATGCCTTGGTTGAAACGTTACAATCAGGTCACTTATTTGCTGCAGGGCTCGATGTTTACGAGGATGAGCCCAACGTCCACCCTGGTCTGCTGGCTCACCCTCAAGTCGTACTCGCCCCCCACCTTGGAAGTGCCACGCAAGAAACCCGGAATGAAATGGCCTCCTTGCTTGTTCGGGGGATACAAGCTCTTTTCAAGAACAAAGTACCCAACAATCTAATCAACCCAGAAATTATAAAATAGACACGTCAACTTTCGACACACATGATGTGTTATACCAATGAGGTATTTTTTCCGCCCTCGTAAAGAGCAAAAGCAAGATTCATTTCGAATGAGCCGCTTAATCACGGGCAGCAACTGACAATTTCGTCAAGAAGTCCAGCTCTATTCCAGAAACAGGAGGCCCAATGAGATCAAGTTCCCTACGCTTATTGTTCGCAACTGCCCTCGCTAGCTTAATGCTACTTGGGGTCAGTTCCCTTCAACAAGCCGATGCACACCCATGGTTTAAAAGCTCATGCAAAGGAGCTGACTGCCCATACCTTTCAGGGAAATCAGGCCGGTGCAAAGGCTGTCAAAAAGCCCTGCGACGCGCTTGCAAACGTGGATGCAAAAAATCTTGCCAAAAGCTTCGCGCCTATCGCAAATCCCGTGGATGCTGTCAGTCTTTAAAACGCGCTTGCAAACGTGGATGCAAAAAATCTTGCCAAAAACTCGCCCGATGCAAAAAGTCTCGTGGTTGCAAAGGTTCCCAAGGCTGCAAGAAATCCCGTGGCTGCAAAGGTTCCCAAGGCTGTAAAAAGTCCCGTGGTTGCAAAGGCTCCCAAGATTGCAAGAAGTCTCGTGGTTGCTGCAAGAAGTCTCGTGGTTGCTGCAAGAAGTCTCGTGGTTGCTGCAAGAAGTCTCGTGGTTGCAAAGGCTCCCAAGGCTGCAAGAAGTCTCGTGGTTGCAAAGGTTCCCAAGGTTGTAAGAAGTCTCGTGGATGTCGTAAGTCCCTGTGGCGTGCATGCAAGCGAGGTTGCAGGAAGTCTTGTCGAAAGCTCCGTGATTATCGCAGTTGTAGATCCTTGCGTCGTGCGTGCAAGCGAGGTTGCAAGAAGTCTTGTCGAAAGCTCCGTTTTTGTCGTAAAGGGAAATGGGGCCATCATGGTCACAGGGCCAGACACCACCATCATCACCGGCATCATCATCGACACCACAGACTTTGGAAAAAGTATTTCTACATTCGTGCAACCAATACCGCACGTGGCTGGGCGCACCTCTTTCGCGGTTTGACACAACAACAACGACAAGAGTGGAAAGGCATCAAGCTTCAAAAGAAGCTAGCCATGATTCACTCAAAAATGCTTGTCAAAGCCCATAAAGCAGCACTTAAAGCTGAGTTATTGTCCACCAAGCCCGATGTCAAGCGAATCGAAGCAGCACTTGCCAATCTCAGTTCATCGTATGCAGCGATGTTGACCAACAAAGCCAATTTTTTCATTCGAATGCGTTCTATCTTTGACACCGCAAAAGAGAAGAGACGCTTCACTTCCTTGTGGCTGCAACACATGAACACTAAGCGTTGGTTCAAACACAGGATAAAAACCAAAGTACGTGCCAAGAAAGCTATCTTGCGCTACCATTGGCAGAAGCT